>CALXAQ010000141.1 GCA_944386335.1 uncultured Clostridia bacterium
ACTGAATGCCAATTTACATAACTGATAACCATTGCTAACGCACTTCCAAAAGTAATACCAGTTTTAACTGTTTTTGTTATTGTGTCATTTTTCTTATTCATAATTGACCTCCTCAACAAATTACTAATTATCTTTCATTTTTTCTTTAAATCTTTTGAATAATATATCATATCAGTACAAATTAGTTCTCCATCTTTAATTTCTTTATCATAATTATCTATAAAATAATTTTTTATTGTTTTCTCATATTTGTCAAATCCTTGTTTTACATAGAATGGAATATTATTTTCTGTTGTTCCAACTAACATCTTATCATATTTTTGTTTGTAATTACCACATAAATGTTTTAATAATCTTTTTGCATACCCTTTATTTCTATATTCCTTTTTTGTTACTAAATTTTTTAATTCTAAAGTTTTATTATCAATGTGCAAAATTACTGCTAAAGAAATAATTTCATCATTTAATTTTAATCCATACACATCAGAATCTTGCAAATACTTCATAATACTAGCTTTTGATGGGTCTGCGTCTAAAAGTAAGTCTATGTAATCTTCTTTATTTTCTATTCTTTTTACTTGTGGTTTTTCTTCTTTAATAGTCTTTAAATCCATTGCTACATCTAGCTTTGCTTGATTGTGGCAATAATATCTAATCTCCTCCGAGAAAATACATCCACAATATTTTTGCATATATAGACCTATTTCTCTTGCTTTTGCTTGTCCCTCACAAAAACCAACTCTAAAGTCTCTGTACAAAAATGGAATATCATATTGCTTGGCAAGTTTTTCTGCAATTTCACATATTAGTTCATGCTTTTGATAAGGGCTTACTAACAAAGTAGTAGAAAAAGCATCATAGCCATGTTCTTTTGCATATTTCGCTGTTTTTTCTAAACGAACTGGATAGCAATAATTGCCACATCTATTCTCTAAGTCTTGCACAGCTACCTTGCAAAAAGGAACTAATCCATATTCTTCTTCAAAAATACTTTCTATTCCTATTTGCTTCGTATATTCTTTTAAGCAATCTCTCCTTGCTTTATATTCCGTATAAGGATGAATATTAGGGTTATACCAATAAACGACTGGCTTTATTCCTTCTTCTGCTAAACTATCAATACAGTATACACTACAAGGTGCACAACAAGTATGTAATAATAACTTCATTTTTTCTCCTCCTTGTGAACTTTAAGAAACGTCCCTAAAGTTCATTGCCCCTTTTTTCTTTTTTGTGCAAATTAAGGAATGTCCCTAAATTGCAGAGTAATATTGCTGCTCCTACCATGCAAATTAGATAAGGTATTCCCATGGTTTCGTCATCTACTAATGTTGCATAAGTTAGGCTATATGCTAAAATACTTCCTATTCCTAGGCAAGCCGTCATTTTTACCATATTTTTTCTTTGCCAGAATATGCTTGGGAATAGCCACATAATGTACCACGAATTAAAGTTGGTCATTACGAAAAATAGGAAGATGAATAATAATATTTGATAAGATTGCATCATCTTTCTCCAAGAAATATCCTCTTCTTTTGCAAAGAAAAATTTGGCTACTACCAGTATATAGGCTACCATAAATAAGCCAGTTACCACCATTTTTATAATATCTAATATAGCTTCATTTCCGTTTACTAAGAACCAAAGTCCTAAGAATAGTGATCTTGTGTATTTATTTTGTTGAATGAACACACCTGCAAATACAGATAAATCTTGAATATAGATACTATAAAATACTGCTATGATTGCTATAAATTCTAAGGCATATAAAATTGTTTTTCCTATTCTTTTTGTCACAGGCTCTTTTCTTAAAACATATATTATAAAAAATGGAAGTAGTAACACACTTACATATTTAATAGCCGTAGCAACTGCAAAGCACCCTACTGCTAAAGCTATTTTTTGTTTTCGCAAGCCTAAATATAATGCCAACAAAACAAAAAATACTAAGAAAATGTCATTATGCACATTAGTTAAAGCATCAAATAATATGAACGGATTTAGACCAAAAAACAATACCCAAAATTGCTTTTTGGTTAGTTTCCATACTAAATAGCAAGAACCTAGAAAAACTAAAAAAGTAGCTATTTTAAATACAAATAATGCTATATCAATACTACCAAAAGATAGACTTGTTAAGCCTTTACATATAAGACTCCAAGCAGGGCCATAAATAACTGGCTCTTCTCTCCAGCATCTTGCTACTTTTCCTGTTACTTCGTCATTTCCATAGACATCTGCTATTTCTTGAACGGAGGTATAATAAGGATTTTCTCCATAATGAGAATCTACCCATCCATTTCCTATGTAAGAATAAACATCCCAACTTGTGGTAGGAAGCATACTAACAAAAATAATTCCTATCGTTGCTATAAAAAACATAACTCGTTTTGGTGTTTTGAAAATTTTTTGATAATTTTTTAATAGGAGATAATATAGCAAAGAAAATAGTAAAAAAATACCCAAAAAACTAAAAAAATTCCCTATTAGTTGATAATTACTTTGAATAGGCTGATATAAAAAAGTATTTGCATCTGAAAAATAATAGATGGTATCATGTGTAAAAACATATATTGCAGATGGAACAGCAAATATAATACTGGCTATTACATATGCTATTGGTATCCATTTTTCTTTTTTTATTTGTTTCATTTTATCCATTTCTTACTATCCTCTCTTTCGTTCCAATGCAATTTAAAGAACGTCCCTAAATTGCAAATTGTGTGAACTTTAAGAAATGTCCCTAAAGTTCGACTTAATTTTCTGGATAATCAAATCCCATATGCTTATAAGCTGCTTCTAATGGAATTCTCCCTCTTGGTGTTCTTCCTATAAAACCTATTTGAATAAGATATGGTTCATATACATCCTCTATGGTATCTACTTCTTCTCCAATTGTAGTTGCCAGTGTCTCTAGTCCCACTGGTCTTCCTTTATATTTCATGATCATGGTTTCTAATAATTTTCTATCTATTTCATCTAAACCCATTTCGTCTATTTCTAAGTGGTTTAAAGCTATTTTTGTTATTTTTAAATCGATATTTCCATCTCCTAATACGGACGCATAATCTCTTACTCTTTTTAGTAATCGATTAGCAATTCTTGGGGTTCCTCTAGAACGCCTTGCAATTTCTGTGCTAGATGCTTCATCTATGGTAATTTCTAGAATTTTAGAAGAACGTTTAATAATGGTTGCCAAGTCTTTTTCGTTATACAATTCTAATCGATGTACAATACCAAAACGGTCTCTTAATGGTGTAGTTAATGAACCTGCTTTGGTAGTAGCTCCTATCAATGTAAATTTTGGCAAATCTAATCGAATAGACCTAGCACTTGGACCTTTTCCTATCATGATGTCTAATGTATAATCTTCTAATGCAGGATATAAAATTTCTTCTACACTTTTATTTAGTCGATGAATCTCATCGATAAATAATACATCAAATTCTGATAAATTCGTAAGTAGTGCTGCTAAATCTCCTGTTTTTGTAATAGCAGGACCTGATGTAATTTTAATATTAGAATTCATTTCATTAGAAATAATTCCAGCTAGTGTTGTTTTTCCCAGTCCTGGTGGTCCATATAGTAAAACATGGTCGAGAGGCTCCCCCCTTTTTTTAGCAGCCTCTATATAAATCTTCATATTTTCTTTTACTTTGTCTTGTCCTATATATTCCTCTAATGTTTTTGGTCTTAGCGTATTTTCCATACGTTCTTCTTGTACATCTTCTAATACAGGACTAATTAATCTATCTTCGTCTTCAAAGTTCATTTTGCATTTTCTCCTTGTTTTTTTTCGTGCAATTTAGGGACGTTCCTTAAATTGCACCTAATCTTCATTCAATTCTTTTACGCCATTGTATTCGTTCACAAAATACAATGGTCTATTTTTTGTTTCATTAAAGATTCTTCCTAAATATTCTCCTATAATACCAAATAATAAAATTTGTACACCAGAAAAGAATAAAATTAAGAGGATAACAGCTTGAAATGCTTGTATGACTACATTTTGCGTAATACACTTTACAATTACATAAATAAAATAAATAAAAAGTGCTAAAAAAGTTGGTATACTAAGGTAGGTGGAAATACGAAGTGGTGATGTTGTAAAAGATGTAATGCCATCTATCGCAAGGTCTATTAATTTTCGATAATTCCATTTTGTTTTTCCCGCAATACGAGGATCTCTTTCATATAATACTTCTTTTTTATTGTATCCTATCCAACTAAACATGCTCTTAGAACATCTTTGTGATTCTCTTAATTTTCGTAGAGCGTTCACGCATCTTCTATCTAGCAGGCGAAAGTCTCCTGTATCTTTTTGAATAGGCACTCTGGTTAAGCTTTGCAATACTTTATAATACATTTTGGAAGTGAATTTTTTTAGCCATGTTTCTCCTTTTCTGCTACTTCTTCTAGCATAAACATCATCATAGCCTTCTTCCCAATATTTTACAAGTTCTGGTATTAGCTCTGGTGGGTCTTGTAGGTCGGCATCCATAAATATTACACAATCTCCTTTTGCATAATCTAATCCTGCAATCATAGCAATTTCTTTTCCAAAATTTCTAGAAAAGTCTACATAAGAAATTCTCTCATCTTTTTGTCTAAATTCTTTAATAATCTGAATAGTTTTATCTTTACTTCCATCATTTACAAATAGCACTTCAAATTCATAATCTCTCATATCATCCATCAATTTTTTTAGTCTCTCATATAAATACGGTAAGGATTCTTCTTCGTTATAAGCGGGAATAATTATACTAATTTTTTTCATTCTCTATCACTTTCCTTTCTTTTCTATACCCTGCTATTTTAATAACTATCATTTGTACTCCTAATAATGTTAATATCCAGTTTCGATAAGTAAAAAATGCATGAAATGCTGAATGATTTCTCAAAACTAGATACCATATAAAAGGTAATATTCCTATTACAAAGTAAGGTAGTAATTTTTTTATTTGTACTTTCATTTGTTCTACTTTTTTTATTCTAGCTATGAAATATCCAATACTTGCTACAATAACGAGTATAATTGGTACACTCGTAAAATAATAAAAGTTTTGTTTTAATATAAGCTCATATTCTTTCCATAGGCTAGCCTTCTTTATCTCTCCGCTCATTCGATATCCCGCTTGACCTAAGCCAACTGAGATTAAATTACGCCCATACAACACATCTGTTATTACCCATTTTGCTACCCACAAAATGCTAAAACCTGCTACCCATGCTATGCCTATTTTCAGAAAATCTTTTATTTCTTCTTTTAAATTTAAATTTTCTTCTTTTTGTTTGCATAGGAAATAGAAAACTGCTGGTATGCCAAATGTAACAATTGGTGTAGTTAGTAAATCCAAGAAGCAAGTAGATGCACCAATTACAAAAAAGAAAATGGGAAAATTCTTAATTTTAGAATATCTTACTAGTAAATATATAGAAGCTACTATTGCTATGAAAAATGGTACAATCGTACTAATGCTTTGTGTTGCTATTCCCACACTACTTCCTAAGAAGGAAAGAAGTACTGCAATTGTAACTGCTAGCCCTAATTTTTTATAGGTAAATATCGCTAATGCTATTACTAATATGGCAAATGAACAAGCTGATAAAATTCTAAGTCCTTCGTAATCTAATAGGCAAAGAAGTGGTCTTAAAAATATAAGATATCCATGCCAATATCTAGCGTATTCAAATGCTTCCTCTCCAATCCCAAAAGCAGTATCCCATAGTTCCTCTGTTTGAAAAGCATTTTCTCTGCTTTCTCCTTCTTCATAATAGCGGGCTGGCGACACTAGTCCTTCTGGAATATCCACATGTACCAATGTAGTTTGTCCAGGCAAATAGTCTCTTCTTGCCAATAAGGAAGACGCCAACGGATCACTGCTATCCACAGAATAAGCTGTATTTACCATTAAGGCATCTGTAAAGATAAATAGTACTTCCTTTTTGTACCCCATATCTACAATTTCTTTTTCTCCTATTTCTTTCATGTCTTCAGCTGATTTTTTAACGTTTTCTTCCATCCAACTACTTGGGATAAGGGATGTCACAACTAAACTCCCTAAAAAAATGGCAAGTAGTATTAAAATAACAATGATATATTGTAAAATCTTTTGTGTTAATTTCATAATTTCCCCCAATTATTTAATTTAACCATTCTGGATGTGCTACATACCAATCGATAGTCTTGATAATACCATCTTCAAATTTCGTTTTTGGAAGCCATCCCAATTCTTTAGAAATTTTGCTAGGATCAATTGCATAACGCCAATCATGTCCTTTTCTATCCTCTACATAAGTAATTAAACTTTCTGGTTTTCCCAAATGTTTTAATATTAATTTAACAATATCTATATTTCTTTTTTCATTATGCCCACCAATATTATATCTTTCTCCATCTTTTCCCTTATGGTATACTAAATCGATTGCTTCACAATGATCTTCTACATAAAGCCAATCTCTTATGTTTTTTCCAGTTCCATATACTGGTAGCTTTTCATCTTTTAATGCTAAGCTTATCATATGTGGAATTAATTTTTCATGATGCTGATATGGTCCATAATTATTAGAACAATTCGTAATATTTACGTTCATATGATAAGTATGGTGATAAGCCTTTACTAATAAATCAGAACTTGCTTTAGAAGCAGAATATGGGCTACTTGGATTGATTGGAGATTCTTCTGTAAAATAGCCTTCTTCTCCTAATGCTCCATATACTTCATCTGTAGAAATATGCATAAATTTGTTAGGACTTGCTTCTCCCCATTTTCTTTTAGCAACTTCTAACAAAGTATGTGTTCCTAACACATTGGTTTGTGTAAAAATAAATGGTGTTTTGATGCTATTATCTACATGAGATTCTGCTGCAAAATGAATGACTCCATTAATATCTTCTTTCTCAAAGATTTCTGTCATTTTATCAAAATCACAAATGTCTGCTTGTATAAACGTAATTTTATTGATTACGTTATTTAAATTTGCCATATTTCCTGCATAAGTTAATTTATCTACCACTACCACATGGTAATCTGGGTGTTTCGCTACAAAATATTCTGCAAAGTTTGCTCCTATAAAACCTGCCGCTCCTGTTACTAATACATTTTTTTTCATATTTTTCATCCTTTCTTTATTTTATCTCTTCCCATAAAAAATTTCCATCTTCTTGTTTTACTCTCTGATAAAGCGTTCTTTCTTTTAAATCTGTTTCTAAATATTCTTCTAATTTTTCATCTATATTCCAAATATATAAGTAGGAAATCTCTTCCTGCTGCAATTTTTCTACTGCCTCTTCTAATTCTTGTTGTTTATAGCTATTAATAGATTTTGCTTTTATTGTTGGAAAAATAGTATAGCGAATGGCGTTTTCATATAGCACATCTCCTCCATTTTGTGTACTACTAAATAACCATACTTCTTCCACTTGTCTTTGTTCTAGTTGTTCCTGAATAATAGCTGCTTGTCCTCTTACTTCTTGCCAATCTAATTTTTCTTCTATTTCATGAATACCTGTTGTAATAGTATTGTTACTAATTAGGTTTATTGGTGTCACTAATAATATAGCAAAAGTAATAATAACATAAGCCAAGTTCTGATTTTTTGCCACTTCTTTTATCTCTTTTAATGTGATTGACACCATAAAATAAATAATGCTCAAGAAAAAAGTTGGTAAATAACGATCTAAT
>CALXAQ010000142.1 GCA_944386335.1 uncultured Clostridia bacterium
TATTTTCTATACTTGCTATTTCTGATTTACTACTTGTATATTGCACTTGTTGATTATCTGCATCCTCTGGTTCTATACTAGCTTGTATTTTTAATGTATCTCCTACTTGCATATAGGTATCTGTTTGATTCATCGTGATTCCTGTTACTTTACTATATACTTGTATTTCTATTTTACTTTGTACCTCATTTTCTCGTGATTTTACCGTAATAGTTGTAATACCAGAGCGAAGTGCTGTTATTCTTCCTTTTTCGTCTACAGTTGCTATTTCTGGATGGCTAGAAATATAACTTACTTTATGGTCTTTGGCTTCTTCTGGCAATATTGTAACTTGTAATTCTTTTGTTTCTCCTTTTAAGAGTGTTGTATTTTCTATTGTCAATTTTATTTCTTCTATTTGTACTTCTGGCATTTCACTTACATAAGTTTGAAAAATATAACCTATCATTCCATCTTCTAAAATAACTTTATCCCATCTATCTCCTATTTGTTTACCTTTTTGTATTCTTGTCATCTTATCCTGATAAGTAACAGTAGTTAATATTTCATAAGATGTACTTGGTCCAGTACGTATATTTACCTTTCCACTATTATTACAATATACTTTGGTCTTATCTTCTTCATAATCATTTGGATCAATAGAAGGGCTCTGTGTAGGAATTTCAGGCATATTTTCGTATACAGGTATAATAAAGGTCATAGGTGTATTTAAAATTCCTGTTTTTTGATATCCTTGAAAAATAGATTTTGACTCACTATATGGTGCTAATACATTTGTCATATACTGATGCCAAAACAAATTATCTCCTCTTTCATCATTTACATCAAATTTTTGCAAATAAATAGTATTTTGCCCTACATTAATATAACTAGAGCCTATAAAAATTCCTCCTCCTGTAATAGCTCTTTCTTTTGTATTCCATGGTATAAGATATCTATTTTTTGTTTCTTGATTTACTCCTTTTCCATCTTTTGCATATTGTAAACCATTTTTTATAGCCCCCATAGGTTCTGAAGAGCTAGTAGCACCAATATTATAAAAATTATACAATCCTTCAAATCCTTCTACATCTCCACTAATGTATTTATTAGATAATAACTGACCTACTTCTTGTTTAATGCGGGAAGCTAAATGATAAGGACTTACCAAAGATACTTGTCCACCTCTTAAAATTAGATCTCCATAAGTTTCTTGCATAGAAACAATACTTCCTGTACTTGTTAAATATGATACTTGTTTTTGATAAAACTCTGTTCCATATAAAATTTTTTCTACTCCATCTACTTGATTTGTATGGGTATCATAAGACAATCCTTCAAATTGAAATAGTCTGGTTTCATTTAAAAAATTTCTAGGATCCATGCAATATTCTACTGCTTGTCGAGAACAATCCACCCATCCTGCATCTACTTCCACATTATATTGCCCTGGTGTTGTATTTTTCCATCTATCTATATAGTTTTTAGGTACTAAATTTTTACCAAAAATATTCTCTTGGTCTATTACATAATTCCAATCCAATCCTGTATATAAAGCCACAAATTTCCAATTAGGATATTTTTCTGCCAATTTTTTAAGATACGGTTTATAGCTTTCTGGAAAATTATCTATTCCTTCTAACTTAGTAGATGCTTCCACGGCTAGGCATAAAAAACTTCCTATTAAAAAGAAGGCTATAATAATTATAATAAATCTGTAATATGTTTTTTTATTCATTTTTATTTCCTTCCATGAATTTTAGAGATGTTTCTCAAATTTTTCCTTTAATGTACAAAAAATTTTTCTATTTATGTTAAAAAGTCAATTTAAGAATATTGTTTTATCTTTCACGAACTTTAAGGAACGTCCCCAAAGTTCACTTCTCTTGCTTTAATAATTCTTCTCTGCGTAGAATCATTTGTACACGTAATTAACGTTACTTCCTTTTGTCCATTTGTTTCTTGTAACAGGCAGCTTACGTCCTCTGGAAACACTTTATAAATATCATAAATTTCATATTCTACTTTTCCTATTTTATTATCTATAATGTATAATCTTTCCCCTATTGTTAAATCTTTTAAATCACGAAACATATTTTTATTATAGGGTGCATTATGTCCTGCAACGCATAAGTTTCCTATATGATTTGGTGTGGCTCCATATATTTTTACTACAGCTGTATTTAAAGCTTTTTCTGTATTTTCTTGCAATATATAGGTTTCTAAGTTAATATCTGGTATTTCTAGTTTTGCCTCTACTGTATAACCTTTATACTTTTTTACTATGATTTCTTTTGGATATTGCTTTTCTTCTTTTGTTATTTCTACTTTTCTTGTTATATTTTCTATTTCTGTATTTCTTATTTCTATTTCATCATCTTCTTTCTTTTTGGCTATAATCGTTATCCATACGAGCAATATGCTAATTAAGAGAAAAATATTAATCAATACCTTTTTTACACTCATTTGTCTCTCCTATGTAGTGCTACGATAAAACGTAGCATCCTTTATTATCTTTTTTTGTTAATTCTTATTCCTATTGCTATTAATATTACTAAAATAACAGCGATTGGAATATAAATATTATCTCCCGTTTTAGGTAACGTACTTGGCATTTTTTCTTGATTTTCATTCACTATTTCATTTTGTATAGGTTTATTTTCTGGCCTACTTGTCTCTGGCTGATTATTCTCTGGCTCATTCGTTCCTGGTACATTTGCTTGTTCTTCTGTTACCATAATCTGAAATGTCTTTTCTGCTATTACTGTATCAGAATTATCTCTATCTATTAATTGAAATGTAATTGTATAACTTCCCACTTCTGAAAAAGTTCCTGTTAACTGTAATTTTTGCAAAACATCTTTCCCACCTATTTTATAGCCTTGAGCATCTCCCCATCCACTCTGGATAATATCATGTTCTAATTGTGCCTCGTCAGTTCCTACTAGAGTAACATTTCCACCTGTTGGTGTTTGTGCTTTTGCAATTAATCTTGCATGCTCATAATAACGTCCCATTGATGAAGAATAAGAAAGTGTTATTGGCACTTCTCTATCTTTTCTAATCGGGGTGTTATATTGTAAATCAAAAGTATAATCTATATACTCTGGCTCTAATGTTACATTTTTTACGATTGGTACTAAAATATCATCATA
>CALXAQ010000143.1 GCA_944386335.1 uncultured Clostridia bacterium
TGTATATCTCCCAACGGAAGAAAAGAGGGGGTTCCCCCTCCTATATAAACTGTATCTACTATTTTATGCTCCTGTTTTATCTTTTTTGCTCTTTCTATCAATTCTTTTTGCAAACACTCTATATATTGTATCACTTTTTCCTCTTTGTCTGCAAAAGATATAAAATCGCAATAATCACACTTTTTAACGCAAAACGGAATATGTATATAAATCCCTATTGGTTCCATGGTTTATTTCATTCCTCTCTTAGTCTATTTTCTAGCATCTATCGTAATAAAATGAATTTTATCATTTTCATTTTCTTTTTCTGCCAATGCTAAAATAGTTTGCATACGATGATTAACTCCAGATTTTCCTATGGGTTCTTTTAACAATTTTCCTAACTCTATTAAACTTGCATGTGGATTTTCTAAACGAAGTTTTCCTATTTCTTTTAAATTCTCTGGTAATCCTTCCCACTTTCCTTTTTTTTGCAAGCTTTCTATTGCCTGCACTTGTTTTACTGCCGCTTCTACTGTTTTGTTCAAATTTGCTGTCTCACAATTTACAGTTCGATTTACTTGATTTTTCATATCACGTAATACTCTAATTTCTTCAAATTTCAATATTGCTTGCGTTGCTCCCATAAATGCTAAAAATCTTGATATTTCTTCTCCTTCTTTTAAATATAATGCATATCCTTTTTTTCGTATTAGCCATTTAAAAGAAAAGAAAAATCTTTGCAATAGTTCTTGTATTTTTTTTGCTATTTCTTCATTAGAAAATAGTAACTCTAAATGATACTTTTTCTCGGGATTATTCATACTACCACTACCCAAAAAAATACCTCTCATAAATGCTTTTATATTATTTTCTTCTGGCCAATCTGATTTTAATTGAATTTCTCTATCTGTATATTCTATTTCTCCTAATTGTATTTTCTTACACTCTATCCAATAAACTTTTCCTGCAAGTCCAATTTTATAATTCTGCTGATCACTATTGGTAAGTAATTTACTAAATCGATTAATATTATATTCATTTTCTGTTTTGTATTTTAATGTATTTTTATAAAAAGTGATATTATTACTAACAAGATAACCAATCAGTTCCCATTTTACTTCTCCTTTATTCGCTAAATTATTTTTTTTACTTAATTCCTCTTTTAAATCTGATGAAAAGGACATCTTCTACCTCCTTTACTACTTTTTTTGGGCAACTACTACTCTATCTAGTCCACTTAAATCTTTCTTGGTATACCAGTCTTTAAAAAATTTACTCTGCTTTAATAATTTTTCTACTTTTTCCTTTTGATTATATCCAATCTCTAAGCATAAATGTCCATTTTGTTTTAAAAAATGAGGAGTTTGTTGCACAATTTTTTGATAAAACTCCATTCCTTCCACCCCTCCATCTAATGCTATATATGGCTCTTTTTGCACTTCTTTAGAAAGATTCGGTATTTCTTTTGATGCAATATATGGTGGATTACTTACAATAATGTCAAACTCACCTAATATATTTTCTAACAAATTAGATTGTAAAATTTGTATATTAGATACTTTATTTTTTAAACAATTCTTTTGTGCAATAGAAAGTGCTTCTGGGCTAATATCACTTAAATAAACTTGACTATTAGTAAAATATTTAGCAAGAGAAATACCAATACATCCACTACCTGTGCATAAGTCTAAAATACTTCGTTGTTCTTCCTGATTATACAATGCCATCACTTCTTCTACTAATATTTCTGTATCTGGTTGTGGTATTAAGACGTTTTCATCTACATAAAAAGAAAGACCCATAAATTCTTGCTCTTTTGTAATATATTGTATAGGCATTCCTTCTTGCATTTCATTTAAATACTTATTAATTTTTGCTATCTCTTCTTCTGTTACATTTTCTTTTCCATACACTATGCAGTCATTTTCGCTTTTTTGCAATACAAAACTCAGTAATCTTTTTGCTTGTAAATGGGTATCTTCTTTTCTCATTTTTTTTAATTTATCCCTAACACTGAATAAAGCTTCTTCTATTGTCACTTTCTATCCTCTCTTTCTAGTTTGCCTTTATTTTACTATACTCTAAGAAAAATAGCAAGAAAAAAAGTTTGCTAATCTGTTCTCTAGATTAACAAACTTTATTTTTCTTTTTGCATATTTACTCCTTTTGAAAAATTACCCCCACATTAGCCGTAAGATGAAGAAATTTTTAATACCTGTTTGCACAGGTGGGTGTCTTGTTGAAAGTTCCTGGGTTTCTTACTCGTAGTAAGCTTACACGCCACTTTCAAAGGCGGACTCCCTTTTTAAATTTGTTGGTAATAAAATTCCAGTCTACACGTACTACGCAGGGAAGTTTTTGTATATTCTTTTAAGTTATTTATATATTAGCATATATTCTTTCTATTTGCAATTCTTTTTTTTCTTAAATTTTTTCTTTTCCCCTATGCTATCTCTTGTTTTCTCTTCTTTTCTTTGTTTTCCTATTTTTATCTCTTTTTTTAGTATTTGTAGTTTTCTATTTTTTATGCTATAATGCATTAAATATTGTGAGAATAAATATGGACATATTAGTAAACTAAATAATAAAGAATTTACTAATATGTCTCGTTTTTTGTTATTTTCCTTGTATAATAACATCTCTTCTTAATTTTTGTTTTTGCACTATACCAATTCCTATATAATTTGCTTCTTCATCTTTTATATGATAAATGCCATCTGGTCCATTTACAGATATTTTCACTCCATTTAAAAAATGATACATCATTTTCTTATCTAAATACATTGTTGGATAAGAACTAAATACTTGCTCTACTGTTAAAATTCTATTGTTTATCCATAAAATATCCTTTGTATGTTGTTCTAATTCTTCCAAGGTAATAGCATTTTTTAAAGAAAAATTTCCCACTATAATTCTTCATAATTCTTTCATATCCCCTATCGTACCTAGTAGTTTTGCAATTGCATCACACAAACTTCTAATATAAGTTCCCTTTGAACAAAAAACACGCAATACAATTTG
>CALXAQ010000144.1 GCA_944386335.1 uncultured Clostridia bacterium
TAGATATTGCAGATCCTTGGGGATGCAGTTATGAAGTATATAGAAATTGTGCACAAGAAATAAAAGAAACATTAGAAAAAATTTATATAAAAATAGAAAAAAGGGTTGACGAATAGAAAAAAATAGAATAAAATAAAAACGAACAAAGATTTGTTCGAAAAGGAGAAAACATGTCTGAATTAATAGAAGGATTAAATAATAGACAAAAAGAAGCAGTTATGTGTACACAAGGACCATGCCTTGTAATTGCAGGAGCTGGAAGTGGAAAAACAAAAGTATTAACACATAAAATTGCTTATCTAATGAAAGAGGAAAAAGTTTTACCTTGGAATATTTTAGCCATTACCTTTACAAATAAAGCAGCAAATGAGATGAAAGAAAGAATTGAAAAATTAGTAGGAGAGGCAGCAAAAGATATTTGGATGGGAACTTTTCATTCTATTTGCGTGCGTATACTAAGAAAATTTATTGATAGAATTGGGTTTGATAGTTCATTTCTAATTTTTGATACAAGTGATCAAAAAACATTAGTAAAAGAATGTCTAAAAACATTAAAGATAGATGATAAATTATTTAATGAAAGAGGCGTTTTGGCAGAAATAAGTAATGCTAAAAATGAATTATTAGAGCCAGAAGCTTATAGCAGAAAATACGCAGGAGACTATCGAAAAAGCAAAATAGCAGAGATATATGCTTTATATCAAAAACGTTTAAAAGAAAATAATGCTGTAGATTTTGATGATATTATTAATAATACTATAAAAATATTATCGGAAAATGCAGATGTATTAGATTATTATACAGAAAAATTCAAATATATATTAGTAGATGAGTATCAAGATACAAATAAGGCACAATTTTCATTGGTAACCATGCTTGCTTCTAAATATGGAAATATTACCGTAGTCGGGGATAATGACCAAGGAATTTATAGTTTTCGTGGAGCAGATATTTCTAATATTTTAAATTTTGAAAAAGATTTTCCAGGAACAAAAATTGTAAAATTAGAGCAAAATTATCGCTGTACAGGGAATATTTTAAAAGCAGCTAATAGCGTAATCAAACATAACGAAACAAAGTATGATAAAAAATTATGGACAGAAAATGGAGAAGGAACCTTACCTTTTATTTATCAAGGGGAGGATGAGTATGATGAAGCAAGGTTTGTAATAGAACAAATAAATCATTTAAAAAGAGAAACTTTAGACCATTATTCAGACTTTGCAATTCTTTATCGTATGAATTCACAGTCTAGAGCATTAGAAGACATTTTAAGAAGAGAAGACATTCCTTATAAAATAGTAGGAGGGTTAAAATTCTATGAAAGAAAAGAAATTAAAGATGCTATTAGCTATTTGCGATTAATAGCTAATCCAGCAGATAATATTTCTCTAAAAAGAATTATTAATGAACCCAAAAGAGGAATTGGAAAAACAAGCTTAGATCATATACAAGAAATAGCAGAAAATCAGGGTATTTCTATGTATGAAATCATAAAACATGCAGATGACTTTGGACAAACACGTGTATATACTAATGCAAAAGAATTTATAGATGTGATAGAAACATTAAGAAGTAAAAAAGAGGAATATAAAATTTCAGATTTATTAAAAGACGTATTAAATAGAACAGGTTATACAAAAGCATTGGAACAAGAAAATACTGTAGAGGCGGAAAGTAGAATCCAAAACTTAGAGGAATTAGTAACAGTAGCAGTAGAATTTGAAGAAGAATTTGCAGAAAATTCTTTATCAGACTTTCTAGAAAGTATTTCTTTATCCTCAGATATAGATAATTTAGAAGATACAGAAGATAGTGTTACATTAATGACATTGCATAGTGCTAAAGGATTAGAATTCCCTACTGTATTTTTAGTAGGTATGGAAGAAGGGATTTTTCCAGGATATCAGTCAATAGGAGAACCCAAAGAATTAGAAGAAGAAAGACGATTATTTTATGTGGGAATCACAAGAGCTAAACAATATTTATATTTAACATGTGCTAAAAGAAGAACTATTTTTGGTTCTACTAGTTATAATGCAATCTCTAGATTTATAAAAGAAATACCACAAGAATTATTAGATGGATATACACAAATACAAGAAAATAAACAAGAAAATTTTGAAGATTCTAATTATGGTTGGGCTTATGGAAAAAATTATGTTGGAAAAGTAAAAACTTATCAATTTGAGCAAAATCAAGAAATAAAGACAGCAGAAATTCATATAGGACAAAAGAAAGAACCACCAGCTTTTGCATTTAGAACAGCAGAGAGCTTTTTGCAAAACTTAAATGCAAACCAAAAGCAAGTAGATATTTCTACTTATAAAGAAGGACAAAGAGTATATCATAAAAAATTTGGAGAAGGAGTTATTAGTAGTATAGAACCAGAAGGAGAAGATGCAAAAGTAGATATTTGTTTTGATAAGGTAGGACATAAACGTTTGATGGCAAAGTTTGCAGGTTTAGAAATATTAGAATAGCTTAGAACTTAGAAATCCGTAAGAAGATAAAGCAAAAAATGTAATATAAAATTAGAAAAACAAGGTGGCAAAGAAAACTATCTTGTTTTTTTGCCTAAAAATGACCGTAAATAAGAGATGAAACATTAAAAAGAAAAGAAAAAAGAGAAAATCAAAAATGTAAAGAAAATGTAAAAAAAGGAAGAAGAAACCACAAAAAGGCAAATCCGTAAATAGAATAAGAAAGGTGGAAAAATGTAGAAAAATAAGGATATTTACGATAAAAGCAAAAAAGAGTATAATAAAGTAATATATAAAGGGGAAAAGAGGAGGAATAGATGACAAAATTGATGAATGTCATAAAAAAAGTGATAGCAAGCTTTATGTTATTTGTTATTTTGTCAAGTACAACAGGAGTCACAAATATCGTACAAGCAGCTAATTACTATAATTTAAAAGGTACTGTTATTACAGGAGCCAATTATAATCAGCCACTAGGAACTTATTATGAAGAAAGAGTTGCTATAGGAACTACAAAAACAACAGGGGTTAAACAAACTTGGTCTGTAAAAACAGGTATGCATGAATTTTCCTATGATAGGAGAAGTATTAATCCAGTAATACCAATTAGTAAATGGGTGGCACTTCAATTTGAAAATGAGAATAATTCACAAGGTGCTTGTATTCATGGATGGATAACAGAATGGGAAGTAGGAGATTATTATTTTACATGGAATAACACATTTTGCAGTAGAAGAACCATTCCCGCATGGAGTGCTTATTGTGCAGATTGTGGGCAGTCCATTGCGGGAGATACCTATATTTATTTAAACTCAGATTATGTGTCTAAAATTACTTCTATAGACTGTTCAGAAGATAGTGCTATTGCATCTGGTTGTATCTTTTGCGGATCAGAAGAACAGGCTACTACTGTTCCTTCACATATATGTAAAGGAGCATCTTATAATAGATATTATGTGAGTTATAATGGAAATGGTGCAACAGGAGGAAGTACAGGAACAACTACACATATGTATGAAAATGCTACTACCTATGATGGCGTGGCAATTAGCAGAAGTACTACACTTGCTAAAAATGGATTTAGTAGAACAGGCTATATATTTACAGGATGGAATACAAGAGCTGATGGAAAGGGAACATCTTATGCCAACGGACAAGAAATTAAAAATCTAACAGCAACAGATGGTGCAACTATTACTTTATATGCACAATGGGCAAAAGATGACTTTACCTTAACAGTAAATCCTAATAATGGAACATGGAATGGCTCAACAAATACACAAACTTTTCATATGACTTATCAAAGCACAAAATCTATACCAGTACCCACAAAAATAGGATACGATTTTACAGGATGGACCCTAACAGGAACTGGTAGTACAATGACTTCTCTAACAGGTAATGCTACTTTTAAAATGGGACCAGAAAATGCAACTTTAACAGCTAATTGGAAACCAATTCAATATCAAGTAGTTTATGATGGAAATGGAGCAACAAGTGGAAGCACAGCTACTAGTACTCATATTTATGATCAAGATAAAAATTTAACAATAAATGGATATCAAAGGAATTATCAAGTAACTTATAACTATAATGGGAATGGGCAGGAAAGTACAACAGAAACGGCTAAAGCAAACTTTAATGGTTGGGCAACTTCTAGTAGTGGAGCAGTTTCTTTTCAAAATAATCAAGTAGTAAAAAATCTAAGAACAACATCAGGAACTTATAATTTATATGCTAACTGGACATTGGGAAGTGTTATATTACCAAATGCTACAAGAACAGGACATAATGCACTAGGATGGAGTGAAAATGCAAATGCTACTAAACCTACCTACAATATTGGGCAAAAATATATACCAGCAAGTAATACTATAATGTATATGGTATGGGAACCATACACATTAAAGGTAAATTTAGAAATACAAGATAAAGAAACTGGTAACAGAATTAGCAATCAAGCTGTTTGGGATATATATGAGTGGAATAAAGATGCACAAACTTATACAAAGAAAACTACTTTAATAAGACTAGCAGATGGAAGATATGAAACAGAAGACTATTTAAACTATTCTGATCAAAATGAGGGAAAATACAGATTAATAGAACAAACTGCACCTGAGGGATATTATGGAGATTGGGCAGATAACACGCAAACTAATAAGAAGACCTATGATTTTAATATTCTAACAATCATTCAAGAGCAACAATATGAGGGTCAGAAAGTACAAGATAAAGGAACTATTTATCTAGTAAAACAAAATCAGAGGCAAAAAGCTCAAATAGATGTAACATTAATAGATGAAGAAACAAAAGGGAAAGCACAAGCGGATGGTACATTAGAGGGATCTATTTGGGGAATTTATGCAAAAGAAGACATTGTACATAACGATGGCGTAACAGGTGTCATATATCATGCAGGAGACTTAGTACAAAGAAAAACAATACAAAATCAGGTGCTAACTTTTGATAATTTAGAGTTAGGTAGTTATGAAATAAAAGAAATTAGTAGTTCAGAAGGCTATATACTAAATGAAAAAACTTATCCTGTTAATTGTATTTACCAAGGAGAACAAAAACAAATAGCAGAATTTACACAAACAGTAGAACAAAAAGTGAAAAAGCAAGCCTTTCAGTTATTGAAAGTAGGAGGCCTAGAAACAGATACAGAATTTCATCCATTAAAAGGAGCAGGTTTTAAAATTTATTTAATATCATCTTTAAATGGTGTAAAGCAAGGACAAATTACAGCTGACAAAAATGGAAACTATAACATAGAAGATTTTAAAAATTATGATTTTTCTCAAGATAGTACAGCTTTAGATTATACAAATTCTGAGAAAGGCATACCAATAGAAGAAGCATTTACAGGAGAAGATGGTGTGCTAGTAAGTAAGGAACTAGCTTATGGGAAATATATAGTAATAGAAACGACTGTACCAGAAGATCATTTGATTATTGAACCGTTCTTTGTAGATATAACACAGGATAATAGAACACCACAAGATTTAGGAACTTTTTTAGATAGAGATTTTACAGCCAAAATCAAGATTATTAAAAAAGATGATACAAGTAAAAAAACAATATTAAAAGCAAATGCAAAATATAGAATATTTAATTTGAATACAAAAGAATATGTAGAACAAGAGGTAGATGGTGTTACTGTAGGAACAGAACAAAATCCATTTACAACAGATGAAATAGGAACCATTATCACACCACTTACCATACGCTATGGTAATTATGAACTACAGGAAGTATCAGCACCAGAAGGATATGTTTTAGTAGGAAAAGAGGGAATATCCGTAGAAGGTAGTTTTACAGCACAACCAAAAGCAAATATTAAATTTACGCTTTCACAAAAAACGGTACAAGTAATTGATCAGAGTACAAAAGAAGTAATATTAGTAGTAGAACAATATAACCAAAGACAATTAGGAAGTTTAAAAGTACAAGTACAAGGAGAATTTTTAAGTAATGTTCATACAGTAGAAAGTGGTGTAGAAATACAATATGAAAAACGAGGAATTCCAAATGCAAGCTTTGACCTATATGCAAAAGAAGATATTTATAGTCCAGATGAACAAGGAGAACTTTTATATGCAAAAGATGAGAAAGTGGCAACTGTTACTAGTAATGAAAATGGAATTTCTTATATAGATGGTTTGCCATTAGGGAAATATTATATAATGCAAACTATAGCAGGAGATGGTTTTGTACTAAATACAGAGCAAAAAGACATTGTGTTATCTTATGTGGGAGATAAAGAAGCGGTTAGTTATGCAGAAGTAACATATGAAAATGAACGTCAAAAAATAAGTATTATTTTGGAAAATAAAGATAGTGAAATAAAAACAAATATAAATGGAGCAGTATTTGGTATATATACACAAGAAGAAATTAGCTATCAAACTGGCACTGCAGAGACAGTAACAGTTCCAAAAGATACTCTGATGGCAATGCAAACCGTAACAGAAGAAGGAAGAATAGAATGGAATCCTGTAAAAAATATAGATTTACCATTAGCAAACTATCAAATAAAGCAAATACAAACACCTAATGGTTATGCAAGTAATGAAAAAATTATCTTTGTAGAAGCAAACTATCAAGGACAAAATATAACTATGATAGAAAAGTCAGTAAATTTTGAAAATGATATTACAAAATTAAGTATTTCACTTCAAGATAGAGAAACAAAACAGGGATTAGCAGAAGCAACCTTAAGGATTATAGACGAAACAGGACAAGAAGTGTATCAATGGACAACAGATAGTACAGGAAGTATCCTTTATAAAGGATTAACTTATGGGAAAAAATATACAATAGAGCAGATTACACCAAGAATAAATTACGAAAAAGAATTGTATTCTCCCAATATAGCTGGAGAGGTTACTAACGAACAAGCTTCACAAGGAAATATAATATTTTCTATTGAAGATACAGGGGAGAAACAAAATTTAACATTAAGAGATTTATCAAAAGTAGGAAATATCCAGATACAAAAGCAGGGAGACGTACTAATAGCGGCAAATAAACAAGAAGAGAATATACTACAATTTGAGTATCAAAAGCAAAATCTTCCTAATGCTAGTTTTGAAATTTATGCAAATGAAGCTATAGAACATCCAGATGGACATACAGGACTTATCTTTACAGAAGGAACGAAAATAGCAGAAGGAACTACTACAGCAGAAGGATTACTTATTACAAACGTAAGTAAAGAAGTAGAAGAAATTTTTATACCACAAGTACAATACTTATTAGAAAGAGGGTTACCTTTAGGAGAGTATAGAATTGTAGAGACAAAAGCACCAGAAGGATATTATCGAAACCCAGAAGAATGTGAAAATACAGTACTGCTACAAGATAAAAAGGCTAGCAACTACATACAAGAAAATAGCGTATTTGAAAATACAAGACAAACAGTAAAAGTAAGGGTGCATAAATATGATACAGAAACATCAAATTCTATAGAAGGAGTAAAGCTTGGACTTTATGTAGAAAAGGATATTATAGAAAATGGACAAATAATTGTACCAGAAGATACATTAGTACAACAGAAAGTAACAGATAAAGAAGGAATTGCTATATTTGAAGGAAATATACCATTGGGCAACTATTATGTAAGAGAAATACAGGCTGCTAGTGGATATAAGCAAACAGGTGAACAAATACAAATCCAAGCTGAAACATTAGAGGAAAATAGGAGGCTAATAGAAGCTAATGTAGAATTTGCTAACCAAAAAACAAAAATACAGGTAATAAAAACAACACAAGAAGGACAACAAGTTATTGGTGCGAAAATGCAAATAGTAGATGAAAAACATACTGTAGTAGATAGTTGGGTAACTGATGGTAGTACACATGAAATAAGAGGATTGCATACACAAAAGGTATATACTTTGAAGGAAGTACAACCAGCAAAAGGATTTGTAACAGCTCAAGATATTTCTTTTCAATTAAATAAAGAAGGCTATGTACAACAAACAGAATATTTATACGCAGAAAATGTAATTCAAATGAAAGACGATTATACAACAACAGAAATATCTGTTGTAGATAAAGAAACCGAAGAACTAGTAGCAGGTATTACTATACAAATTGTGGATAAAGAGACAGATGAAGTTGTAGTAGAATACGAAACAACAGAAAAACCACAAGTAATTATAGGCCTACCAATAGGAGAATACGATATTATACAAACAGAA
Source organism: uncultured Clostridia bacterium (assembly GCA_944386335.1). Classification (GTDB taxonomy): domain Bacteria; phylum Bacillota; class Clostridia; order TANB77; family CAG-508; genus UMGS1663. Next base: position 8,192 of record CALXAQ010000144.1, read on the forward strand.
TTACCAAAAGATAAAGGATATATTACAACAAATGATTCTTTAGAAATAGTAGATACTCCAGAAATACAGGAAAAAACAATAGAGCAAAATATCACAAAAGTAAAATTAGAAATTATAGACGAAGAGTTAAATGAAAAAGTAGATAAGGTAGAAATTTATCTAATAGATAAAAATACAAAAGACGTTATAGCAGCAACAGAAGAAATAGAAGGTAAACTACTAATAAAAGAGGGAGAGGATGGATATTACGTAGAAAAAATACCTATAGGAGAGTATATATTGTATCAAAAAGTTCCAGAGGGCTATTTAGAAATAGAAATAACAGACTTTACCGTAGAGGACAAAAAAGAAGAACAAGTCCACACTTCCTATACAAGAAAACTGGTGTTAGATATGCAAGTACAAAAAGAAATTAGTAATATTATCATTAACGGAGTAAAAAATGGAGTTGCACAAAATAACCAAATACAAAAAATAGAAGTAGTAGCATCTAAATTACAAAAGGAACAAATAGAAATAGAATATAAAATTCGTATTACAAATACAGGAGAAATAGCAGGTAAGGTAGGAAGAATTTTAGAACATATTCCAAAAGATTTTATCTATGAAAGTAGTAAAAATACAGTAAATTGGGTGCAAGATGGAAAGAATTTAGTCTGTGAAGATTATAAAGATACAGAAATTGCGGTAGGAGAAAGTATAGAAATTGCAATTACCTTAAAATGGGTAAATGGAGCAGATCATTTTGGAGAGAAAGTTAATACTGTAACTTTAGAGAATATTACAAATACATTAGGATACACAGACAATAGGAAAGATAATAACTCAGCTAGTGTAACAACGGTAATTAGTATTAAAACAGGAAATGAAACATTTTATCAAAATTTAAAAATGATAAGTATCATTATGCTAGTAGTTGGTATAGTAAGTATTGGTATTATCATAGAAATTAAATATTTAAAAAGAAAATCCTAATAAAAAGGGATTTTCTTTTTCCTTTCAAGTATAAATCAAGAAAAAAAGTTCATAATAAAGGTAAAAAGAAAAGAAAGGAAGGATAAAAATGGCAAATTTGACACAAGTAGAATTACAAAATTTAAGACATTTAATAGGAGCACACGAAACATCTTATCAAAAGTTAAATACTTATGCATCACAAGCGGTAGATCCACAAATAAAGCAAATGTTTACAAAATCTGCACAAGATGCATTAAATGCAAAACAAAAATTAATGACATTTTTAAATAATTAAGGAAGGAGAGAGAATATGGACGAAAAAACCATGGTGAATGATATTTTAGAAAGTGTAAAGGCAAGTTTAACTACTTATCAAGGAGTTATTTCAGAGGCAGAAAATATGCAATTAAGACAAACAATACAACAAATGAGAAATGGTGATGAAAGTTTTCAATATGAGTTGTTTAAAGTAGCTCAAAACAAAGGTTATTATAAACCAGCTGCACCTGCAACTATTACAGAAATACAAACTGTAAAAAATGAGTTACAATAATAAAAAATATTTGCATAATAGAAATTTTTAGAAAGTGAAATACACTATTTTATATAGAATAGTATATTTTGCTTTTTTTCATCTAATAGGATGATTCTTATTTGCTACTATTATCATAGAACCTTTGCTCTAAATAAACAAGAAAACATTAGTATTTTTTCGAAAACAAGAGAAAAACGGAGAAAACATTAGCAAGAGAAAGTGAGATAAAAGAAAATAAAGAAAATAAGAAAATTTAAAAAGAAATAAAAGTTGAGAAAAAGAATAAAGTCATATACAATAAACAAAATAAAAAGAGAAGGAAAGGTGTTTAAAAAAATAGCATGAAAAAAACATTAGCCCATTTTAGAACTTGGTTTAAGTTTATGATATTAGCTATTTTAGCAGCGTTTTTTATAGTAGGAGCAATATCTTTTTTTTATAAACCAGTATATAGTGTTACATTAGGAGATGAAATTATTGGCTACAGTGAAAATAAAAGTGCTTTGCAAGAAAAAATTAATCAGTACATAGAAAAAGGTAATGGACAAAACGTAGCATTTGTAGAAATAGCAGAATTACCAGAATATCAGTTATGTTTTTCCAAAAAAGACATTGTAACTAATGATGAAGAGATTTTCAATAAAGTAATAGGACAAGGAACTACCTATTATAAATATTATGCAATTACCTTAAATGGAGAAGAAAAATATTATGTGGCAACATTTGAAGAAGCAGAAAAAGTAATTAGCGATTTAAAAGAAAAAAATAGTAGTAATAAAGAGCAGTTAGGAACTATAGAAAAATATGAAATGGAGTTGAAGGATTTTACTACAGTAGAAACTTGTGTTGCTTCTTTGTATGAAAAACCAGTAGTAAAGACTACAACTACGAAAAAATCGAGCGGAGGTTCTTCTGCAGGAATTTATGCAACAGGTTCTAATGCAACAACAGCAAAGGTAAATATAGGAATTTCTTTTATTAGACCAACATCGGGAGTACTTACATCACGTTATGGACGTCGTTGGGGAAGAGGGCATGCAGGGATTGATATAGGAGCAGCCAAAGGAACAGCTATTAAAGCTGCTGCATCTGGAACAGTTACTTATTCACAATATGGTTATAATGGAGGATATGGAAATTACTTAATTATTACTCATGGAAATGGCGTACAAACTGTTTATGGACATTGTAATACATTAATTGCCAAAACAGGGCAGAAAGTTTCGCAAGGTCAAACAATTGCTACAGTTGGAAATACAGGAAATTCTACAGGAAACCATTTGCATTTTGAAGTAAGAGTAAATGGAGTAACACAAAATCCATTAAATTATGTATCTTATTAAAAGAAGCGAGTTTTTACTCGCTTCTTTTAATAAAATTATTTGTTTTTTATGTACTTTTTAATACCTGCTTTTTTTATTAAAACTTTCCCACATTCTGCAAGCTTAGAAAGAAACAAAGGAGAGCAAGAAACATGGCTTGCGAATTCTGTAATAGCAGTAAAGAAAATTTTTAAAGAATTGTCTTCTATAAAAATGCCATCTAATACAAAATAAAAGGCGTTTTTATATTCATATACAAACATAGATTTAGCAAGTCTCTCTAATGGTAAGCGGAATTGTTTTGCATATTCCATAAAAGAAAAAAGGTCATCTAAATTAGAAAAGTAATAAACAACAGTAGAGTTATCTGGTGATGGGCTTTTTCTTTTAATTTTTACCTTCTTTTTTAAAGGTACTTTTTCTATAACTTCTGGAAGACTCCTAGTAATAGTTACAATAAAATCTCCTTCAGAGATAGCAAATGCTTCAATACGAATGCGGTAGTCTTTGGTTACAAAGCCAATTTGCTTTTCAGCTTCATCCAACATGTCAAAAAATAAATCTTGAGAATCTAAAGAACTAGACATGAAAGAATGAAAGTCAATATGTTTTGCTTCTAAATCTTGATGACTTAGCGTAATTCTAATTTTATTTTCATTAATCTTTTCAAAACGCATCAAAAAACCTCCTTGAGTGGTTTTATATTTCTATTATAACATGCTTATTCCTAAAAAGAAACAAACAAAATATGGTAAGTTTTCTATAGTATATTCCTTTTACAAAGAAAAGGTACTATTCAATATAACACAGTAAAACAAAAAAAGGAAGAGAAATTGAAAAAATTTACAAAAAAAGCACAGAATTGTTACAAATAAACCTTGAAAAAAAATGGAAATGAATATATAATGTAAGCGAAATTAAAAACGAAAGAAAGAAGGAAGCAAACATGGCAACAAGAGAAAAAAATATATGGATTTTAATGGTATTTATCTTATCAGGTTTAGTAATAGGTGGATTAATAGGAGAATTCACAAAAGATGTGGATTTTTTATGGTGGCTATCTTATGGACAAAGTTTTGGACTATCTAGCCCTATAGAATTGGACTTAAATATTGTACAAATATCTTTTGGTTTAATGTTTAAAATTAATGTAGCAAGTATTATAGGTCTAATTATTGCTGTGTTTATTTATAAAAAAATATAGAGGATAAAAAAGGGGCTTAGGAAAGGAAAAAAACATGAAAATAAACGAAATTCCGAGCTCAGAAAGACCATATGAAAAACTTCAAATGTATGGACCACAAACATTATCAAATGCAGAATTGCTAGCTATTGTTATAAAAACAGGAAAAAAAGGACAAACTGCTATAGAGGTAGCACAAAAAATGTTAGCAATGCAAAATACAAAGGAACAAGAAAATTTAAGATTTTTACAAAATATATCTATAGAAGAACTAAAGAAGGTAAAGGGAATTGGAACAGTAAAAGCTATTCAGTTAAAAGCGATAGGAGAAATCTGTAAGCGAATGGCAAGACCAATTCATTTTTTAAATGTGCCAATTACTTCACCAAAAGATGTAGTAAATGTAATCGGGGAAGAACTTCGTTATGAAAAAAGAGAAGTAGCCAAAGTTCTTATTTTAAATACAAAAAATCAATTACAAAAAATAATTGAGGTAGGACTGGGGCATATCTATTTTTGTGAGATAGAAATAAAAGAAATTTTTATAGAAGCTTTAAAAATGGAAATGCCAAAAGTAATTCTAGTGCATAATCATCCAAGTGGAGATGCTATGCCAAGTAGGGCAGATTTAGAGCTTACAAAAAGAGCAAAACAAATGGGAGAATTATTACAAATTGAACTGGTAGATCATGTGGTAATAGGAGATGGCACTTATAAAAGTATTTTTTTAGAAATACAAAAACAAAATGAGGAAGGTTTATAGATTACCTAAAAATCTAAATTTAAGAAAGAAGAGGAAAATAGATTGCATGAAATTTTTTTCATTTCATAATAAAGATATAGGGATTGATTTAGGAACAGCCAATACACTGGTAACATTAAATGGAAAAGGAATTGTTTTAAATGAACCATCTGTAGTAGCTATAGAAATGGGAACAAACCGAATTTTGGCTACAGGAGAAGAGGCAAAAGAGATGCTACGGAAGAACGCCTGAGCAAATCCGTGCTGTAAGACCACTAAAAGATGGTGTAATAGCAGATTTTACAGCAACACAATTAATGCTTAAAAATTTAATTGGAAAGGTTTGTAAAAGATATAATGTTATTCGACCAAGAGTGGTAGTTGGTGTACCATCAGGTATTACAGAGGTAGAAGAAAGGGCTGTAGAAGAAGCGGTTTTGCAAGCAGGAGCCAAAGAAGTATATTTAATAGAAGAACCCATGGCAGCAGCTATTGGAGCAGGTTTAGATGTTTCAGAACCGAGCGGTAGTATTATTGTAGATATAGGTGGAGGAACCACAGAAGTAGCAGTTATTTCTTTAGGTGGAATTGTGGTAAGTAATTCTTTGAGAGTAGCTGGAGATGAGTTAGATGCCGATATTACAGGTTATGTAAAAAAAGAATTAAATTTAGCAATAGGAGAAACTACAGCAGAACAAGTTAAAATGCAAATAGGATGTGCTATGCCATTAATGACAGATACACCAATGGAAATAAGAGGAAGAGATTTAGGAACAGGACTTCCAAAAAATATACAAATTTATTCCTCTCAAATAGAGACAGCTATAGAAGAATCTGTGGGAGAAATTGTAGAGAGTGTAAAACAGACATTGGAAAAAACTCCACCAGAACTAGCCTCTGATATTATGGAAAAAGGAATTGTGCTTGCAGGAGGAGGAGCCTTAATTCAAAATTTAGATAAATTATTAAGTATAAAAACAGGTATGCCAGTATATGTAGCAGAAGAGCCACTAGAGTGTGTAGTAAGAGGAACACAAAAAACAATTGAAGATTTAGAAAAGCTAAAAAATGTATTAATAAATAGCAGGAAAGCAAGATAAAAGAAGAAAGAAGGAAATATATGCATCAAAATAAAAAGAGAGGTATCATAGGAATTGTGATTACCATAATTTTATTAATTATAATTGTGATTATATCTAACATACAAACCACAGACCTCTCTTTTATGGAGAGTGCATTAGGAAAGCTAGTTATGCCAATTCAAAATGGAATGACTTATTTGAAAAATAAATTAGCAGGAAATGAAACATTCTTTACAGATATTAATCAATTACAAGAAGAAAATAAAACTCTAAAAGAAAAGAATAGTGAATTGGAACAAAATTTAAGAGAATTAGAAATTATTAAAGCAGAAAATGAAACATTAAAAGAGTATGTAAATCTGAAAGATAAATATACAGAATATACCACAGTACCAGCTTATGTGATTAATAAAAATATTAGTAATTATAGCGATGAGATAGTAATTAATGTAGGAAGCAAAGATGGTGTGTCTGTGAATATGCCAGTAATAGCAGATCAGGGATTGGTAGGACATATTATATCTGTAACAGAAGATACAGCAAAAGTACAAACTATAGTAGATGCAGCAAGTACATTGAGTTGTACAGTTTCTACATCTAGAGATATTTTAATTGCAAGAGGAACATTAGAAGCAGAGTCTACTTTAAAAGCAACATATATTCCTACAGAAGCAACCATATTACAAGGAGATAATGTAGAAACTTCTGGGTTAGGAGGAATTTATCCAAAGGGTATTTTAATAGGGACTATCGAAAGTGTAACGAATACTAAAAATATTACAGATAGATATGCAACTATTCAAACAGCAGTAGACTTTTCAAAATTAGAAACAGTATTGGTCATACAATAAAATTTAAAGTTTTCATATGAGAAAGAGGGGTAAAAATGAGAAAAACTATTAGTATTGTAGTAATTATACTTACATTCCTTTTAATTTACTTTTTGCAATCTAACTTTTTTAGTTGGTTTACTATTAGTGCCATTAGCCCTAACCTATTTATCATTTTTACCTTACTTATTGGATTATTTGGTGGAAAAAAGCTAGGCGTTGGCATAGGACTCTTCTTTGGTATTTATCTAGACGTTGTAATTGGAAAAAATTTAGGACTTTCTACTGTAATGCTAACATTTATTGGCTTTTTAGGTGGATATTTTGATAAAACCTTTTCCAAAGAAAGTAGATTAACAATTATGCTTATGGTTATAGGGAGTACATGTGTCTATGAAATAGGTTATTATATTTTAGAAATCATAGAACATGCCGTTTTTGTGGAGGTACTTCCTTTTATTAGAATTTTAGCAGTAGAAGTTATCTATAATACTATTTTAACAATTATATTATACCCTATTATACAAAGATTAGGATATTTATTAGAAGATATCTGGAAAGGACAAAAAATATTAACAAGATATTTTTAAAAGAAAGGAGAAAGCTACTTGGGAAATCAGTCAAACAACCAAATGAAGATAAGATATAATATTTTATCTGCTATGGTTTATATAATAGGAATTGTACTAATATTACAATTATTTAATTTACAAATTGTAAATGGGGAAACTTATAGAGAAGAATCAAATACAAGATTAACAAGAGAAAGCACTTTAAAAGCAGCAAGAGGCAATATTGTAGATCAATCTGGTAATAAACTAGCAACTACTACAACAGGGATCGCTTTAGAACTATATAAAAGTAAAGTAGATATAGAAACATTAAACCAAACTTTATTAAAAATTACCCAAGTGTTAGAACAAAATGGAGATACTTACATAGACGATTTACCAATTCAAGTAGAGCCATATCAGTTTACCATATCAGACGAAAAAGCAAAAACTTGGAAACAAGAGAATAAGATAGACCAAAATAAAACAGCAGAAGAATGTTTTGCCATCTTAAAAGAAAAATACGAAATTACAAATGAAAATATACAAGAAGCAAGAAAAATTATGACACTTCGTTATTCTATTAATAAAGCAGGATATAGTAATACAAAAGCAGTAGAAATAGCAAGTAATATTAGTGAGCAAAGCTTAGCTCAATTTAGTGAACAAAGTGCAGAATTTGCGGGAATTAATTTAACAGTAACACCAATTCGTACCTATCCATCTAGTACGCTTGCCTCCCATATATTGGGGTATGTTTCTAAAATTTCACCAAATGAATTAAAAGGTAATGAAGATACGTATAATGCAAATGACATCATAGGAAAGACGGGAATAGAATATATATTTGAACCATATTTAAAAGGAACAGATGGTATAAAACAAATTGATATGGATGTTAATGGAACGGTAACAGGAGAATATGTTTCTAAAGAAGCAGTAGCAGGATGTGATGTTGCCCTGACAATAGATGCTAATTTACAACAAGTAACAGAAAATGCTTTAAAAACAAGTATTGAGTCTATTGGACAAAAAGAACAAGTAGCAATTACAGGAGGATCGGCTGTAGTAATGAACGTAAAAACAGGGGAAGTACTAGCATTAGCAAGTTATCCGGATTTTGACCCAAATGATTTTGCAACAAGTATTAGTACAGAAAAATGGAACTACTACACCTCGGAAGAAACTTCGGAATATGCAAGAAACCATCCTTTTGTAAATCGTGCAATATCTTCTGCCTCTTCACCAGGTTCTACTTATAAGATGGTAACAGCAATAGCTGGGTTAGAAACAGGAGCAGTTACAAAAACAGAAAGGATTAATGACGTGGGTATTTATCGTTTTTCATCAGATTATAATCCAAAATGTTGGATGTATCAATCCTATGGAAGAGGACATGGTTATTTAAATGTAACAGGAGCAATTATTCATTCTTGTAATTATTTCTTTTATGAAGTTGGAAATAGAGTAGGTATAGAAAATTTAGCAAAATATACAAGAGCATTAGGGTTGGGCAAAAAAACGGGGATAGAATTATTAGGAGAAAAAGCAGGATATGTGGCTTCTCCAGATACTTCAAAGGCACTTGGACAAACATGGAATGGGGGAGATGTTTTATCAGCGGCAATAGGACAAGGAAATAATAGTTTTACTCCAATACAAATGGCAAAATATACAAGTATATTAGCGAATGGAGGACAAAATATAGATGTTACTATTTTAAAATCTGTAATAGATGCAAATGGAAACGAAGTACCAAAAGAAGAACTAGAAACATTTTTAAAAGGAAGATTAGGTTTAGAAGAAGATAATTCAGAAAAAGTAACATTCCATAAAGAAAATCTAGATGCAGTATTAGAAGGTATGAAAGGTGTTACTACAGAAGCGGGAGGAACAGCCACCTCGATTTTTAGAAACTTTAATATAGAAGTAGGAGGAAAAACAGGTTCTGCCCAAACAGGCCAAGTAGATGGAAATGGGAAAAAAATTACAAATGCATGGTTTGTAGGATTTGCACCTTTTGATAGCCCAGAAATTGCTATTGCTATTATGATAGAAAATGGTCAACACGGAAGTAATGCTGCAACTCCAGCAAGAGATATAATTGCAGAGTATTTTGGAATGAACGCTAATAAAATAACGGAAGATATGACAGCTGTTCCAAGTATACAAATTAACCGTTAAACAAAAGAAAAAGAAAGCTAAACAAAAAAGGATTGTTTAGCTTTCTCTGCTAAAAAAGTAATAGTTGTCAAAGAAAGGAAGGATAATAAAAAATGAACAATTGTGTAATGGTGCAACTAAAAACAGATAGGATGATTATTAAGATTAATGAGGAAGCAGAACAAAAAGAAATTATAGCGAGTTTAAAAGAAAAGATGTCAGACTTGAAAAAATTGTATCAAAAAGATACAACTCCTATTTATATTGTTGGAAAAGTAATGAAGAATAAAGAAATGGATGAAATTCAGGCCATAATTAAGGAAAACATTGATGTAAAAATAGAATTTGAAAGTCCTAAAATACTTGGTTTACATGGAATTAAAAAGCCATTTAGTAGAGAAATTGGTACTTCAGAAACAATGTTTCATAAAGGAGCATTGCGTTCAGGGCAGAAAATAGAATTTGAAGGAAGTATTGTTATATTAGGAGACGTAAATGATGGGGCAGAAGTAATAGCTAGTGAAAATATAGTAATACTAGGAGATTTAAGAGGATTAGCACACGCAGGGGCAAAAGGAAATAAGGAAGCAATTATTGCTGCACAAGCTATACAATGTCCACAAATTCGTATTTCTAATATTATTAAAGAATTAGATATTAGAGTGGAATCAGAGCAGATTTATCAATATGCTTATGTGAATGAAGAAAATCAAATTATATTAGAATAATTGTTATAAGAGAATAGGTGGTTGAAGTTATTGTGTATTCTCTTTTAATATAATAGGAATTTCTCAGAAATTCCTATTATATTAAAACGCATTCTACAAAAAAATTGAAAAGCAATTTTTTGAGGACGAACAAAGACACGGACTTTACAATGTTATAAATAACGACAAGGTTATTAATGTCCGCTTTTGTTCCTCTGGCATCAGGAAAAAGTTAAAATACCTTGGTAAAATTGATGATTAGCTAAGTAATAATAAAATAAGGGATAAAAATAAAGAGGGATCTTTTACATCTTCTTTGTATAAGAAAAATAAAAGCATTAAAATTAAAATGTCATCATAATATAGGTTTATACCAAATAGGTGAAAAAGTGGAGGATCATTTTCTTGCTCTTCTACAAAAGAACATGCTTTAGAACTGTCTTTTTTGCAGTCATTGCTTTTTCTTTTTTTTTGATTGTCAAGATTAACAGAAGAAAATGGTCTACTAGGATTATCCTTAGGGAAATTAAATTTAGGTGCAGAAAGTGCAGAAAAAGCAGGAACTTTATGTAAAGGATAATTCTTTCTATAAGGATAATAAGGACGTGGAAATCCAAATGGTAATGGCATCATTTTTTGTCATCACCGTCCTACCATATTTAGACTATCTAAAACATCTGTCATTGCAAAAAGTTGAATGTACTGATCTACTTTTTCCTTTCTACTAGGCTTTAAGTAAGGTTTTAAAGATAAAAGTAAATTGGAACGAGGATCATTTTTTTTACTATTTAGTTTTTCCATAATGCTTTTCATTTTCATAATAGTTCCTATGTCTAAATTTCCAAATGGATTTGTTTCGTTGTTATCTGATTGTGAATGATTGCTAGAAGAAAAAGTAGGTGAATTGTGTTCATTAGCGCTAGAAGAAGCAGTATCCGTAGCAGAACTACTACTATTAGTATTACCAAAAGAAGGAGTAGTAGAGTTATTAGAATTTATCATATTTTGAAGCATTACTTTCATATTATCAGGTATTTCCTTCCCATTCATCATTTTACTCAAATTTTGCATTATTTCAGACATATTCATTTCACTCATACTATCACCTCATCAATAGAAATATGTAAAAATATTTACATGTATATTTAGTTCTCTAACGTATTATATGCAAAAGAATAAAAAAAGTGACTTGTAATACAAATTTAATATTTGGGGGCAAACATAGAGTTTCCGTAAATGGGAAGAGTAGGAAAACAAAATAAGGGAGTAAGTATAGGTTGAAAAATATAAAAGAATGTGTAAAAATGTAGAAAATAGTATCTTATAAAAAAAGAAACAATCTCTATCTAAAAATAGGAAAAAAAGGGAAAGAATTCTACATAAAAAGTTTAAGAAAATAGAGAAAAAACATTGAAAAAGCTTGAAAAATAGAGTATAATAAACTAGAGAAAATAGTTATGAAATATAAGAGAAATAAAAATAGAGGAGGAACTGTTTCTATGTACAAAGTAAAAGAAAAGATAATTGCAACCATGTTAGCTTCTATTATGCTATTAGCCAATGTGGTAACAGTAGGAATTTATGGTAGTGTATATGCAGTAGAAGACAACTTAGAAAATCAAAATACACAAACAAACCAAGCAAATGTGGAATTTGATACTTACTTTTTGGAAGGAGAAGAAAAAACACACCAAAAAGTAGCAAATCTAATGCAACAGAATAAGATTTATATAAGATTAAAAGTAAAAGATGTTGGCTATTTAAAAAATGCGAAAGTAAGTTTTCAAAATGCACAAAAAGGGGAAGCAAACTTTATTGCTAAAGCACCGGTTGAACAAGATAATACAATACAAACGGTAGAAAATAACCAAGTAACTTTTAATCAGATTGCAAAAGGGAATGAAGTTATAACTGCATTACCAATTACCATGTTCGAAGAAGAAAAAGTAAATGTAGAAAAATGGAATATGCAGAATAAAGCAATATTAATAGCTACTTACATAGATGGAGAAGGAAATGAAAAAGCAGTAGAAAAGGAAATTTTGTTTAACTTAGGTTGGACAGCAGAAAAAGAAGTAAAACTTACACAAAGTATTACGAAATATGTGCCATACCACATTAATGAAGAAAATGGAATTATTTTGCAAGAAACAATACAAGCAAATTTAAAAGATAATGTATTGCCAGTAAAAGAAACAAAAATAGAAATACATGTTCCAAGCATAGCAAGTGTTATTCCAAAAGAAGTAATAGTAGGAGCCAATAGTACAAGTGCAACTAATGGAGAAGAAACCGCAGAAAGCTTCTCACAAGAAAATTATAGTTATGATGAAGAAAATCAATTATTAACTATTGTAGTAAAGAATGAAGTAAGTGAAGAAAAAACAATTTCTTGGAAGAAAAATGTAGTAGATGAATATTTGATAAGTTATATTTATCCAGAAGAAGCCTTAGAAGCAGTAGCAGAAACAGGAGCAAATATAGAATTATCAGCAAAAGCAGATATGGCAGTATATTCACAAATGCAAGATATAGTATCCGCACAAGAAAATGTACAAGTACAATTAAAAGAACAAATTGGACAAATAGTTAGCTTTGAGATAAAAACAGATGTAGAAAATTTAAGCAAAGCATATTTATATACCAATACAGAAATTCCATATACAGAAACTGTTGAGGCTAATATAGGACTTGCAAAGTTAACAGATAATATAATAATAACTCAGAATGCAGATGAGTTTTTAGTAGGGGAAGATAGTTATTCTACAACAATAGATGGAATTGCCTATGTATATAATAAAACGATTAAAGTATCACAAAAACAAATGGAAAAGATATTAGGAGCAGAAGGTAAAATAGAAATTTATACAGGCCAGACTTTACTTGCAACCATAGACAATACAATGCAAGAAGATGAACAAGGTAACTATGTAGTAGATTTAGGTATATATAATTTATCTTCTGTTACAGTAAAAACTAGTAAGCCAGTAATGGAAGGAAAACTAGAGATTACATTTGATAAAGCAATTAAAGCAGATATTCCATATACAGATGCACAAAACAATAATTTTGAGCAGTATAAAGCTTCTAGCTTGGTACAAAGTTATAGTGGGGAAACAAAATTTATGGAGCAAACTATAGAAAAAATAATTAACTTAACAGAACCACAAACTACAGCAGAACTTGTATTAAATAACTCTAATTTATCTACAGTAGTAACAAATCAAGATATAGAACTAAAAGCAATTTTAAGAACGGATTCTACGGATAATAAGTTGTTTAAAAATCCTACTATTAAAATTCATTTGCCAAGCTACATTGAAAAAATAGAAGTAAAAGATGTAAAACTACTATTTGATGAAGAATTGCAAATTACAGGAGCAGATCTAGTAAATAATAGTGATGGAACAAAAACAATTGTTATTACTACAAAAGGAACTCAAACAAAATATAGTATAGGTGCTGTGTCAGGAGGAGCTAATATCATTATTACAGCAGATATTACAGTAAATAAATTAACACCAAACACACAATCGAATATTGTAATGGAATATACAAATGAGAATGTAATTAGTAAAGCAAGAAGTACAATAGCTAACGAAACAAAACAAACAGAAACGCCAGTTACATTTGTAGCTCCAACAGGAGTAGTAACCACAAATAGTATGTCAAATTACGTAGAAGGGCAAGAAGAATTAACGGCAATAAGTGGAGAAGAGCAAACAGGAGTAATAGAAACAATTGCCCCAGCAAGAGATGTAAATTATGAAATGAGTGTAATAAATAATTACAATAATAGTATAGATAACATTTATGTATTAGGAAGATTGCCATTCAAAGGGAATACAAGTGCAGGAGGAAGTACAGCCTATGAAAGTACGTTTGATATGGTTTTGCAAGGAGCAATTAGTGTAAAAGGAATAGATAGCAGCAAAGTAAGTATTTACTATACAGAAAATGGAGCAGCAAGCAAAGACTTAAATCTTGCAAGTAATGGATGGACAACAAGTCCAAGTAATTATGCAAAGGTAAAATCATACTTAATAGTATTAAACAATCATAGTATGAACACAGGAGAAAGCTTTAGTTTTAGCTATGTAGCAAACATACCAGAGAACTTAAATCATAATGAAAGTGCATATAGCAATTACATAGTATACTTTAATAACAACTTAGAAGCAGGAACAGTAGAAGACAAACAAGAAGCAGCAAAGATAGGAGTAACAACAGGAGCAGGACCAGTATTAGAAGCAGAGATGAGTTCTAATATACCAGAAAATCAAAAAGTATTAGAAGGAAATATTATCAAATATACACTTACTGTAAGAAATACAGGAAGTCATATAGCAGAAAACGCAGTAGCAACTGTAAAATTTCCAACTGCTTTAAGCTATGTAGTAGAAGATGCAAATTCTAGTTTAGGATATGAATATGTAGGAAGTACTACAGCAACTATTAATTTAGGAAATATTGCAGGAGGTCAGACAGTAAGCAAAGAAATATGGGCTAAAGTAGAAGGTATATCTGTATCAGATTTCTGTACAGATGAGAAACACTATGTAACAGATGATGCAGGAAATAGATATCACTCTGATGAATATACCCATGCAGATAATGAATATGTAGCAACTATTTCTGTAGTAGCAAGTATTAGTGCTAATAATTTGGCTAAACCAATTAGTTCAACAGAAGCAAAAAACACTCTAGCAAAAGCCTATTTTTCTACTATGGTATCAGGAAAAGTAATAAATGGTGCCTATGTAAAGCCAGGAGAAACATATGAGTATCAACTAGATGTAAAATCTACGGATAAACAAAAAAATAGAGAAAACGCAATAGTTAGATTAAATTTACCAGCTGAATTGAAATATGAAAGTATAAAAGTAGAAGAATACAGCAGAGAAGAAAGAACTTATTTAGATAAAACAGAAGAATGTTCTGTAGAATTTGATGAAAAAACAAGAGTATTAACGATACACATAGGTACTGTGGATGGATATTATGGAAGAACATTAAAGGTAAATATGACTGTAAATAGCTTACCAGAAGGAACCTATGAAAGAGAAATTCAAATAGCAGGAAACATTGTAGCAGATAATACAAATGAAGAAACACTACCAATATTATCAGAAACTATCAGCCAATTAGGTATAAAAGTAATACAAAGTTCTAACATACCAGAAAATACAAAAATAGCAACAAACGAAGATTTTAAATATATTTTTACAGTTGAAAATCTTTCAGCTATGTCCGTAAACAAAATTACCTTAACAGATATTCTTCCAGATGCTGTACAGTATGTAAATGGAAAAATTACTTATTCAGATGGAAATAGCAAAAACTTTAGTAGTAAAAATGAAGAAGGAAATCCAGAAGTAAGTTTAAATTTAAAACCTAATATGACAGCAACTGTAGAAATTAATGTACTTGCTAATATTGTAGAAGCAGATACTAGTGTACAAAATAAAGCAACTATTACACAAGAAGAACTAGGAACAATAGAAAGTAATACCTTAACGCATATCATTGCAGCTTATACAGGACAAACAGATGAAGAAATTCAAAACGAACCAAAAAGAATTTCTGGACAAGTATGGATAGATGCGAATAAAAATGGCATAAAAGAAGAAGAGGAAGAATTAGTTCCTAATGTACAAGTTATGTTATTAAATAATGCAACTGGCAATTTGGTAACAGAGGAAAATGGTTCTGCTATGATAAAGACAACAGATGAAAAGGGAAGTTATACTTTTGAAAATATTCCAAGAGGAACTTACACTGTTATTTTCCTATATGATTCAGGAAACTATAGTGCAACAGGATATAGGGTAGAAGAAGCAGAAGAAGAAAACAATTCTGATGCAGTAGATAGTAAAATAACATTAGATGGACAAACAAGAGTAGCAGCTATTACAGAAGCAGTAAATGTAGTTAATGAAAATATATATAATATTGACTTAGGATTAGTACTTAGTCCGAAATTTGATTTAAAGTTAGATAAGACTATTTCAAAAGTAACAGTTCAAGATAGTACAGGAACAGATGAGTATGACTATAACGATAGTAAACTTGCTAAAAGAGATTTAGTAGGAAAACGAGTAAATAGTACTACATTGTTAATAGAATACAAAATAACTGTAACAAATGAAGGCGGAGTAGACGGATATGTAAAGAAAATAGCAGATTACATACCAGAAGGACTAAGCTTTAATGCAGAGTTAAATAGAGATTGGTATCAAGCAGAAAATGGAACAATTTTAAATTCAAGTTTAGCAAATAGTAAAATAGCAGCAGGGGAAAGCAAAGAAGTAAGGTTGTTATTAACAATGAAAACAAGTGAGAACAATTTAGGGGTAATCAGTAACCAAGCAGAGATTTATGAAGCATATAACGACTTAGGATTAGAAGATGTAGACTCAACAGAAGGAAATAAATCATCTAATGAAGATGATATGTCCACAGCAGATTTAGTAGTAACAGTAAAAACAGGAGAATACATATTATTTGCAGGACTAACAATATTAGTAATAGGATTAATAGGAGTAGGAGCCTACTTCATTAAAAAGAAAGTATTAAGATAAAGGGAGAAGGTGAAAAAGAATGAAGAAAAGTATAAAGTGGCTAGCAAGTATAGGGATAATAGGAATAATGAGTATAGCGATGAGTTTTATCTTTAGTAGTAAAGTATTTGCATGGATGCCACCTACACTGGCAGCAAACAACCCAACAACAGGAGTATTCCCACAGGTATATTTATCTAATAGGACTATTACTTTAGGAGAAGATAGATGGAATTACTTAGTAGAACAATGGCAAGCAGAAATAACAGGAGGAAACATACTATGTGGAGACCAAGGGAAAGCCATACGTTCAGGCCGATTTGATCCTACTATCTATTATGCAGATGATCTAATGACGTATAATGAATGGATTACAATGAGAGAAGCGGAATTTCATAAGGAAGTACTTGGTAAATATCAGGGAAAACATAATTTATCTATTAGTACAGAGATTATAGAAAATGTTCCGAATTTGGTTAAAGATAAAGGAGCCTATATACTTTGGAATGGAGGTCAATTTGGAGGGCCAGAAGCCTTAATGTATATTAGGCAATCTGCTAGAAATGCCATGTCAAAAATTCATGCTATGTTAGCAGGAGAAGAAAAACCAACAGATTATGAAGTGACTATCAACCCTGTTAATACTTATCAGGAATGGAATGGAGATCCAAACTTAGGACCACAAGTAGGTGTTATGGAGACATCCGATAGAGCAGGAAATGGTTATGAGATAGTAGAAACTGGAACATATTCCTCAACAGCTGGTGGAAAAGATGCTCAAGTAGCCTATGTTTTATCTATTATGGAAGATGTTTATGGAGCAGGAGAGCCAGCTAAAAAATATACAGAAGAAGATATTCAAACAGCATTCTGGATGTTAGTAGACCCAGAGGGAATAGGTAGTTTGAAGCAAGAAAAACTAACAGCTAATGGTATTGAACTATATGAAAAGTCAGAAGAATATGCAAGATTTTTAGAAGAAACAAGTGGAGGATATGAATCTAAAGTAGATACATCGGATGCACAAATTATTGTAAACCAAAATAGCAAAGAATATATTGTAGGACCTTTTGTAGCAACTTATCCAGATTACGAAGATATCTCCTATATAAAATCTATGTATATTACAAATGGAAGTACAGATTTAGTAGTAGATGAACAACGACAAGATTTTGAAATCATTTGTAAAGGTGCAGAAACACCAGTGCCAGGATCTAATGGTATTACTAAAGTGTATCCAAAAAGTGGAGAACCATTCTTTATTAAATTTTCTGCAGCACAATTAAATTATCCAAACAAAGTTGAACTATATATTCAAACTGAACATATTGCAGAATGTAGTGTCAATTACGAAACATATGATTCTAAAATGAGTGTGTATAGATATATTGGTTACACAGAAACAGCTGGAGAATATGTTATGACGTCAGGAATGGTTAATATAACAAAGAATCTTTATTGGGAAGAATGGGAAGTTGTTAAAGAAGGATATCATGTTCATAATGGTGATGAAAATGATAATTGTACGGATGCTTGTTATGATGTTCCAGACCAATATGATTGGGTAGGACATAGAGGAACTGAAACAACTGTAGGAAGAGTGTATCAGCCATTTGTAAAAATGGACGAACAACCAGAAACACACGAGACTGCACAACCAACTCCATGTACAACAGGAGGATATGTAACATTTGAAACAAATGTAGCAGTAGGAGGAGTGGTAGGAAAACCACCAGCAGGAGAAACACCACCACCAGATAGTCCGCCAACAATCTACTTAACCTTCGAATTAGGAGGAAAAGTATGGGTAGATAAAGATGGAGGAAAAGAAAGCATAGGAGATTCTCATTATGGTTCAGGAGATACTCCAATGAGTGGTGTACCAGTATATCTATATAGACAAGATGGTACATTAATAGCAACAACTACAACAGATGGAAATGGAGAATATTTATTTAAAGACTTAAATGCTATGTACAAATACTACGTAAAATTTAGATATAATGCACAATATTATGAACCAGTAGAATATGTAAGTCCATATAATGGAAACTGGGCCAATAATTCCAACGGAACAGATGTAAGAGATGAGAGATTGGATATTAACGCAAGATTTCAAACAATTTCTGCTACGCCAGATAACTATACAAGACCAGACGGAAGTACAAATAGAACATTTACTAGAGATGAGCTAGAGAGTGCAGGAGCAATTGACCAGTTTGGTAACCTAACAGGAGGAAGTGGAGACCAAGGAGAGTATGTAGTAGACTGTCAGTTGGAATCTTATACAGGTAATGGAGGAATCGATTGTTATCCAGTAGAAAATATATTCGTAATAGATTATATGCAAAATCAATTAAGCAAAACAATTATTAATGCGGCACCAATCTATGAAAAAATATTACATATCAATCAAGGATATAAAGAAAGACAAGAAGTAGATTTAGCATTAAAGAAAGACGTAGAGAAAGCAACATTAGAGATAAACGGAAAAACACACGTATATGAATATGATAAGAGAAGTGAAGCAAACGATCCAAACTATGATGCAACTTTTGATATAGGAGTAAGAATATCAGATGGTTACTATAGCACAGAATATTCAAGAGAACTATATAAATCTGATTATGCATATAAAGTAAGTCAATATGGAGAGAATTATGCAGAATATGGAAAAGACAAAGAGGATGAGTTAAAAATATTTGTAACGTACAAATTGACAGTAAGAAATCAATCAATGAGTATAAGAGGAAGGATAGATGAGATAGTAGACTACTTTGATGAGGATTATACATTTGTACCAGAGAGGTCGTACATAGAGTGGAGTGATGGAAGTACAAATAATAATGCAGAGATATTCTCAGTAGGAAGTAGTAAATTAGGAAGTACTCCAGGAGATATAGGAGGATACAACAAAGTGTATGTAACAGGAGGAGATAGATATCTAAATTCTGGAGAGAAAGTAACCTACTACTTAACATACGAAGTAAATAAGACAACAGATGCAAATGGAGAGAACTGGATTATTCTAGATGAAGAATTAGAAAGTGGAGCAGCAATAGGAGTAGGAAAAGAAAATATAGCAGAAATCAATAGATACTCTACCATCTATGCAGATGGGACACAAGTTCCAAATGTGGGAGAAGTAGGAGGATTACCAGCAGGATTAATAGATAAAGATTCTAATCCAGGAAACGTAGAAGATACAGGAATAGGAAAAGACACAGGTATCAATGATGCTGTATATGAAAGATTTGAAGATGATAGTGATAAAGCACCAAACATCAGAATAATTCTATACAGAGATGATGAAGAAAACAGAGTTATCCAAGGAACAGTATGGGAAGATGAAAGAAATGTAAATGACAATAGCATTAATAGAGGAACAACAGCAACAGGAGATGGAATAAGAGACGAAGATGAAACAAAGATAAATGGTGTAACAGTACAACTAGTAGAGATAATGGATAATGGAACAGAATTTGTATGGAGAGAATATGGAGATCATAGTCAAGACTATACAAAACCAATAGAGACAATAGGAAAAGGAACAGGAAGTGGAACACAGGAAGAAGAAACACCAATTATCAATGTAGCAAACTTAGTAGAGAACTATAAGTTTACAGGAGACTATACAGGTCAATATGTGTTTAAATCATTTATGCCAGGAAATTATGTGATAAGATATATCTATGGAGATACCATAAGAACAGTACTAGTAAATGATACATCAACAAGTGAAGAGGCAAAGAGTATTAGTAATGTATATGGAGAGAAAGGATTAAATGCAAAATCCTATAATGGACAAGACTATAAATCAACAACATATCAAGCAGGATTAGGAACCTATAATGGAAATAATACACATGCAGGATATGTATATGATATTGCAAAATCAGATGCAACAGCAGTAGTATCAGATGCTAAAGATTTAAAAACATTAGAGAATATACGTACTACAATGTCACAACTAAATAGTAGAGCAGAAGTAATAGATTATTCTAATGAGAATTTAATAAATCATATAGCAGAGGTATTAGCATCTTATAGAGAACAACCAAGCTATAACGGAGTGGCATATAACCAAACTCAAGTACAGTCTCTAGTACAAGAACTAATGGACAAAACAAAAATGACAGCAGAAACAGGAACTATGAATATAGAGTTTGAATATAACACAGCAATTACAGGAGATAATAGCAATAATAATCAAACAAGATATGTAGTAGCGAATGTAGACTTAGGATTAGAGGAAAGACCAAAAGCGCAGCTTGCTATAGAAAAAGAAGTAACAAACGTAAAATTAACACTAGCTAATGGAACTGTACTATTTGATGCAGAGACAACAGCATCTAATGTACTATGGCAAGACCACAAAAATTATCAAGCAGGATATAAAGATGGATTATTAGATGGAAGTAAATTTAGTACAATTACTGCTATAAGAAACTTAAATTCAACAAAATTTGGATTAATACAACTAACAATGGATGAAGAACTAATGCATGGAGCAACGATAAGGATAAGTTATCAGATAACCGTAAGAAATGTAGGAGAAGCAGATTATAACGATGATAATTTCTATTATACAGGAGTAGCTTCTAATACAGATAGTATTGTAAAAACAACAGCAAATCAAGTAATAGACTATATAGCAAACAATTTACAATTCTATGTAGCAGATAATAGCAGTTGGCAAGTAATTTCACAAGATGACTTATTAAATAATGGATTAGTAAATACTGCATTAAAAGATAATATAGCACAATATAATACAATAATTACAACAACAGATAATGCTAATATAGCAAAAACAGCATTAGTACCAACAATATATAAAGATAAGATAGATAATAACGCACAAGATAGTGTATCAGATCCATTAGTACTAACTCAGTTAATTACAGCAGAAAATGATACAGATGACTTAACTTATAGAAATATAGTAGAGATAGTAAGAACAAGTAATACAGTAGGAAGAAAGAGTGAATATTCCGTAGTAGGAAATCAAGACCCAAGTAAAGAGCCACAAGAGATGGATAGTGATAGATCGGAGACAGTAAGAATATTACCACCATTTGGAGATACAGGAATCTATTACATCATAGCAATTACTACTCTAGCAGCTGTAGGAATTATTGTAATAGGAGTTATCTTTATCAAGAAAAAAGTGCTTAAAAAATAATCCATAGAAAGGAAAAAGAACTTTAGACATATTCTAAGGTTCTTTTTTTAGTGCAATAGGCATGCGGTAAACTAACTAGTAAAAATTTAGAGCAAAGGCACATAGGATATGCGTCGTAAGATAGAAGAGAAGAAGGTATGTATCAGAATTTTGGTTCATGTACAAAACTAGATAAAATATATTCTATAACGGACAAATACTTTTTAGTAAGTCCGCTAAAATGGACGATAAATGAAAAATCTTTATATAAAGGGTAATAAAAATAATTT
>CALXAQ010000145.1 GCA_944386335.1 uncultured Clostridia bacterium
AAAAATTATACTCATTCAGATCACGCCAAAATATTATTGGCAGAATTGTTAAATTTAAATCCACTAGAACTCTTAAATCATCTAGACGAAGAAGTACCAAATGAAAAAGTAGAAATTTTAAAAAAAGAGATACAAGCTTTAAAAGAAAACAAACCATTACAATATATTTTAGGACATGTCAATTTCTACGGAAATGAATTCTACGTGGATAATAGAGTGCTAATACCCAGATTTGAAACAGAAGAACTTGTGGAAAATACAATAAAATATGCAAAAGAGTTTTTCACAGAACCTGTGGATATTATAGATTTAGGATGTGGAAGTGGAGTAATTGGTCTTACATTAGAGAAAAAATTATCCACAAATTCTGTGGATTTAATAGATATCAGTAAAGATGCTCTAGAAGTTGCTAAAAAAAACTGTGTAAAACTATCATCGAAAGCAAAATTAATAGAAAGTGACATGTTTGAAGCAGTGGATAAAAAATATGATATTATTATCAGCAATCCACCATATATCAAAACAAACGAGGAAATAGAAATCATTGTGAAACAAAACGAACCAAATCTTGCTTTGTATGCTGGAGAAGATGGTCTAGACTGTTATAAAAAAATTTTGCAAAACATAGAACCACATTTAAAAGAAAAAAGTCTCACTGCCTTTGAAATTGGTGCAAGTCAAGCAGAAGATATAAAGAAATTAGTAAATCAATATTTACCAAATACAAAACTAGAAATAAAAAAAGATTTATCTGGAAGAGATAGAATGGTTTTTATTTTTTATGGAATTGAAAAAAGTTAAATTTTTTGAATAAAGAAAAAAAGTTTCTCTCACTATATAGTTGAAAGGAAGAGAGAAATGAAGAAACTAGTCATCGTTTTAGCAATCATCACTACTTTATTAGTAATAAACAAGGAAGAAAAAATTGTAATTCCGAAAGAAGCAATTCGTTTCAGAGTTATCGCTAATAGCGACCAAGCACAAGATCAAGTATTAAAAAGGAAAGTAGTAAACAATTTAAATGAAGAAATTAGAAAAGTAACCACGTTAGATACTTCCTTAGCAAATTCTAGAGAAAATATAAAAAAAGAAATACCCTCTTTTTCTAAAATAGTATCAGAAACCCTAGAAAAAAATCAAAGTAATCAAACATTTACTATCGATTATGGAATGAATTACTTTCCAGAAAAAGAATATAAAGGCATAGTTTATGAAGAAGGAGAATACGAATCTCTTGTTATTACACTTGGTAATGGCCTAGGAGAGAACTTCTGGTGTGTTCTATTTCCACCACTATGTTTATTAGATACAGAGGAAGAAGTAGAGGATGTAGAATATACATCTTTTGTAAAAGAACTAATTGAGAAGTATTTTTAGATGATAAGAGAAATAGAATATATAAGGTGATACTATGAACAACATCCTTATATATTTTTTTATGGCTATAGGTCTTAGCATGGATGCCTTCTCTTTAGCTCTAGCTTATGGTACGACAGAAATATCGTTCAATAAAAAAGTGCTTCTAAGTATAACAGTCGGTATTTTTCATTTTATCATGCCTAAATTAGGTGCCTATCTTGGAACAGAGTTATTATTAGAATACATTGCCAAAGCAAACTATTTAGTAGGAATTATTTTTTTTATTCTAGCAGTAGAGATGTTTGTCTCAAGAAAAGATGATAAAACAGGCTCTATTACAAATATTATTTCTATTATCATTTTTGCTTTTACAGTAAGTATAGATAGTTTTTCAGTAGGAATTGCCTTGTCTCTAACTACTAGGGATATAACAACAGCATCCTTTATCTTTGCAATAACAAGTTTTGCATTTACTTTTTTAGGAATTCATCTTGGCAATAAAATAGCAGAAAAATTTGAAAGCAAAGCATCCTATATTGGGATGTTCATCTTATTATTTTTAGGTATAAAATATTTATTCTTTTAAAATCAAAAATTCTAAATCTGATATAAGGATTTTTTTCTTTTGACAAAGAAAGTAATATTGCTTATGATATATATGAAAGGGTGGCATAAAATGTTAGTAAATTTTAAAGAAATGTTAATGAAAGCAAAAAAAGAAAATTATGCAGTTCCTCATTTAAATATTAACAATTTGGAATGGACAAAATATATATTAGAAAAGTGTAATGAATTAAATATACCAATTATCTTAGGAGTAAGTGAAGGTGCCGCAAAATATATGGGAGGCTTTCATGCAATTTTCGGTATGGTAAATGGATTGATAGAAGACTTAAATATAACGATACCAGTATGCTTACACGTTGATCATGGGAGTAGTAAAGAAACTTGTATGAAAGCAATCGATGCTGGATTTACTTCGGTTATGATTGATGCTTCTAGATATGCCTTAGAAGAAAATATAAAAATAACAAAAGAGGTTGTAGATTATGCCCATGCTCGTGGAGTAAGTGTAGAAGCAGAAGTAGGACATATTGGTGGAGCAGAAGATAATATAATTTCAACAATTACAAATGCTACTTTAGAGGATTGTTTAACATTATACGAAAATACAAAAATAGATGCCTTAGCACCAGCTTTAGGAAGTGTTCATGGATTTTACAAGGGAGAACCAAATCTAGATTTTGAAACAATGAAAAAAATTAGTGATAGCTTACCTATTCCCTTGGTATTACACGGAGGAACCGGTATTCCAGATGATAAAATAAAAAAAGCAATTTCTTGTGGAATATGTAAAATTAATATCAATACAGAACTTCAATCAGTATGGAGCAAGGCCGTGAGAGATTATTTATCTGAAAATAAAACTGTATATGACCCAAGAAAAATTATTGGTAGCGGGGAAGCAGCTATGAAAAATAGAATTGAGGAAATAGTCACTCTATTTGGGACAAAACGATAAAATATAGTAGAGCTGTTAGGAGGTAAAAAGATGAAGATAATGGAAATAGAAGGAAACCGTGAGTTAAGCGGAACAATAAGAATTAGCGGTGCAAAAAATGCAACGGTTGCATTAATACCAGCAGCTATTTTAACAGATGAAGAAGCAACAATTTGTAATGTGCCAGAGATAACAGATACAGATGCTCTATGTGATATTTTAAATGAATTAAACGTAGAGGTAAAAAGGGCCAGTGAAAGTATTATTATCAATCCTAAAAATATGATAAATGTAGAAATTGCTGAAAAATTTTCTAAAAAACTACGAGCATCATATTATTTCATGGGAGCACTACTAGGAAAATATAAAAGAGCTGTTATGTATTTCCCAGGAGGATGTTCTATTGGTGCTAGACCGATTGATCTACATTTAAAAGGTTTTGAAGCACTAGGAGCAACAGTTACCAATGAAAAAAATAAATATATTGTAGAAGCAGAAGAACTACACGGTGCCAATATTTATTTAGATATTGCCTCTGTAGGAGCAACTATCAACATTATGTTAGCAGCAGTAAAAGCAAAAGGAACTACAATAATTGATAATGCCGCAAAGGAACCTGAGATAGTAAATGTTGCTACTTTCTTAAATAATATGGGAGCAAAAATAACAGGAGCAGGAACATCTACAATTAGAATAGAAGGGGTAAACCATTTACATAAATGTTTCCATGAAGTAATACCAGACAGGATTGAAGCTGGAACTTATATCGTTATTGGAGCACTATGTGGAAAAAATCTAAAAATAGATAATATTATTCCTGAACATGTGGATTCCTTATTATCTAAATTAGAAGAAATTGGTACAGAATTACAAATTGGTAC
>CALXAQ010000146.1 GCA_944386335.1 uncultured Clostridia bacterium
AAAGCAAGAACAGGTTTAAAAAGATCTACATGGAAACTAGAAAAACAAAATTTAGTAGAATGTTCTCATTGTCATGAAATGATAATGCAACATAGAGTTTGCCCAAATTGTGGATACTATAATGGAAAAGAAGTAGTTTCTAAAAAGGAAGCTTAAAAAAATAGTATAAAAAGAAATACAGCAGTAATGCTGTTTTTTTTGTATAATAGCAACAAAGTTATTAAAGTCCGCTTTTGTTCTTTTTAAATTAAAAGAAAAAATAAAAAAACTCTTTTTTTCTAAAAATGGAAATGATATAATACAATAGACAATAAAAACAGAAAGGAAATAGAGAAATATGCAAAAGATAATATGGCAAATAAAAGAAAACAAAAAAGTACATTATATATTTATTATTATCATAGGAGTTTTGTTAAGTTTAGGCCTTTTGAATATACAAATTAGAGATACACATGATGGATTTTTACATTTAATCCGATTAATTAAAACGGACGAAATGCTAAAACTAGGAGAGTCTCCTATCATCATGTCAGGTATATGTAATGGAGCAGGATATGCTATGAATTTATTTTATCCTCCACTTACTACATATCTTCCGCTTCTTATTAAAATGTTTGTACCTACCTATGCCATGGCATTAAAATTATTTGGTGTATTATGCATTATTACTTCAGGGATTACCATGTATCAATTTGCATTCCAAGTAACTAAGAAGAGAAATATTGCTTTTTGGGCGGCTTTTATTTATATGATAGCTCCCTACAAATTAGCCAATGTTTATAAAAGATATGCAATAGGAGAATTTATGGGACTTGCCTTTATTCCATGGGTATTTTTAGGATTGCATAATTTACTAAAAGAAGATGGAAAAAAACATTATTTTATTGCTATACGGAGCTATTGGATTGATGCTTAGTCATACTATTTCCACTTTATATACAGCTATTTTTAGTTTCTTATATCTTTTATTTTTTATAAGAAAATTAAAAGAAAAAGAAATTTTAATAAAAATAGGAATTAACATTCTCTTTACTTTATTAGTAAGTGCATGTTTTTGGCTTCCTTTACTAGAAGCACAAAACAGTGCGAATTATGCTATTTTTGATGATAATATTATGTCTACAAACAGCCGATATGTGCAAGAAGGTGCATTAGATTTTTATCAAATTTTTGTAAATAAACAAGAAGAAAATGGTACTATCTTTAAGATAGGAATTCCAACTTTATTCCTGATGATCACTAGTATATATACTATTCGAAAACTGGACAAAAAATATAAAGATGTTTATATTATTTTTCTATTATTTTCATATGTTAGCTTATTTATGTGCTTTAAAATATTTCCATGGAAATGGATGCCTAACTTTTTGTGTAAATTACAGTATGCATGGAGAATGATGGGATTTTTTGATTTTTTTATTGCTTTTATATGTGGAATAAATGCAGTTATACTGTTATCTTGTATAAAAAAGAGGACATGGAAGTATATTTTTGCAGTAGCATTTATAGTTGTATCTATTCCTTATACATTATATTTGATGAGTATGTTTCATACAAAGGATGCTACCGTTGATAAAGAATATGAGGCATTTATTTGTAATGCTAAAACATTATCGCATTTTCAAATTAATAGAGAATATTTACCATCCAAAGCGATAAGAGAACAGAGAACATATATGTTGGAAAAAGAAAATAAAACAGATATATTGGAAGGAGAAGCACAAATTGTAGAAGAAGAAAAAGAAGGCTTACATATGAAAATTCAATTAGAAAAAATACAAACAAGTACAAGATTAGAATTTCCTTATATTTATTATCCAGGTTATCATATTATTTTGGAAAAAGAAAATGGAGAAACAATGTCACTAAAAGCAGAAGAGTCGCAACATGGCTATGTAAGTGTATATATTACAGAAAATATGGAAAATGTAAAAATAGCAATAGATTATGAAGGCACATGGATAATGAAACTATCTTATGCTATTAGTTCTCTAGCAGGAATTAGCTTTATATTCTATATTGTAAAACAAAATAAAAAGGAGAAAGTAAATGGAGAAGAAACAAAATAGAATGAATAAAATAGCATTATTGTTTATTCTAGTAGCATCCATTTTTATATGTTTACCACTACTTAGTTCTCATCTAGATATTACTTATGATGATGGAATACAACATATTTGTAGATTAATGGGAACTTATCAATCCATAGAAGAAGGGCAGAGTTTTCCTGTCATTATGTCTGCTTTTTGTAATGGTTTTGGTTATGCATGGAATCTATTTTATAGCCCCTTTACAGCTTTTACACCACTTCTCTTTAAATGGATTGGTTTTTCTTTTACAGGATGCATCAAATTATTTGTGTTTATAATAACATTTTTAACAGGACTTTCCATGTATCAATGTGTAAAAGAAATCAGTAAAAATTCTAAAATTGCCATTGTGGCAGCTATGCTTTATATTGTAGCACCTTATCGATTAACTGATATGTACATTCGCTATGCATTAGCAGAACTAACTTCTTTTGTATTTTTACCATGGATATTTTTAGGATTGTATCGCATTTTATATCAGAAAAAGAAAAAGGATTTTCTACTTGCTATTGGTACAATAGGGCTTATTTTAACCCATACAGTTATCACTATGTATACAGCTATCTTTTGTTTTATTTATGTATTATTGCATAGCAAAAGATTAAAAAATAAAAATGTGTTAAAGCAACTAATTGTAAATTTAGTGTTTGCAATTGTCATTACAAGCTTTTTTTGGATGCCACTTCTAGAAACAAAACAAAGTGCAGAGTATGAGGTATTTCAGCCTGGTAGAATGGAAAGAACAGAAGTACTAGTTGCCTATAAATTAGATATAACAGATTTGTTATTTACTAAACCAGACGGAGGAATGATTTATGAAATAGGTTTCTTAAGTTTAATAGGGCTTGCACTAACGCCAATAGCCATCAAAAAAATGAGAAAAAATAAAAAGCAAATGGCATTTTTATATAAGACCTATCTTTTTATGTTGATAACAGGTATTGTTTCCGTTGTTATGACATTAAAAATATTTCCATTTGAACATTTGCCACCTATTTTTAAAATGTTACAATTCAGTTTTCGTATGTTAGAATTTTCCTCTTTTTTCTTTGCTGTAGTGGCTGCCATCAATTTAGGAATGGCAATTAGAGAAATAAGCATAAAAGATATTGGTATCTTAGGAGTAGCACTTGTGATACTAACAGCTTTCTTTAATACACATTTACGATACTTAGAGGAATTTAATGAAAATATGTTATGGCCAGCAGTTCCTGTGACAGCAGAAACAGGGAGGGTGCATGCAGGAATGGCAAGCTTTGAATATTTACCTAGCAATGCTTTCCAAAATAGAAGTTATATAGAAACAAGAGATCAAAGCGTAAAAGTGATACAAGGAAGTGCACAAATAGAAAATGAACAAAAACAAAATACGAATTTGAGTTTTAAAATACAATACGTAGTAGAAGAAAGTCTGCTAGAGTTGCCATATATTTATTATCCAGGTTATCAAGTAATTCTGCAAAAAGAAGATGGTAGTAAAGTAAAACTAAAAACCCTAGAAACAGAAAATGGATTTGTGGGAGTAGAAATTCCTGTATTAGAAAAAGCTACAGTGCAAGTACAATATACAGGAACATGGATAATGAAAGTATCTGCTGTTATCTCTTTCAT
>CALXAQ010000147.1 GCA_944386335.1 uncultured Clostridia bacterium
AAGTATTTAAAAGAAGTAAATTCATGGGGAGAAATTTATAGATATGTGTATAATTCTGAAAAAAATAAAAATAATCAAGGACTAAAAAAGTAAATAATCATCCCTACAAATTGTTATTGTAGATAAAAATATATGTGTTAGAGGTATCAAAAGATATCTCTTTTTTGTGATTAAAAAAATAAATTTTTAAAATTTGTCCGATTTTCATATTTTATAACAGACCTTAATAGTAGAGGAATAATTTAAAAAATGACTCATAAAATTAAACAAAACTAAAAAGGAGTAGAGAGGAATGCAAAGGCATAAAAAGAAAGTTTTGTATGCAGCAATAGGCACTATAGCTGTATTTGTCTTTTTGCTAATGATGCTACCAGAACAAGAAAGCAATATAGTTACTGTAAGTGCTCAAGAGCTTAGTAATCAAAAGATAGGTTGGGGAATTAAAAGAAATAGTAATCACGAACAACCAGATTTAGGGACAAAAAATAAGCAAATTATAGAACAATACCAAGGAATTGCTATGGGAGGAAAAGAATCAAAACAAGTATATCTTACCTTTGATGAAGGATATGAGGCAGGCTATACAGAAAAGATTTTAGATGTATTGAAAGAAAACGAAGTAAAAGCAGCTTTTTTTATTACAGCACACTATGTAAATACAAATGCAGATTTAGTAGAAAGAATGTTAGCAGAAGGGCACATAGTTGGAAATCATACAGTGAACCATAAAAGTATGCCAGATTTAAGTTTAGAAGAAATCAAAAAAGAAGTAATGGATCTCCATACTAGTATTTATGAAAGATTTGGTTATGAAATGAAATATATAAGACCTCCTAAAGGAGAGTATAGTCAAAGAACAGTAGCATATTGCCAAAGCTTAGGTTACACAACTGTTATGTGGTCATTTGCTTATGATGATTGGAATGAAGATGCACAAAAAGGAGAGGAATATGCTAAGAAAAAAATATTAGATAATATACATCCAGGAGCAGTTATTCTTTTACATGGAAATTCTAAGGATAATGCCAATGTATTAGAAGAATGTGTCCGAGAAATAAAAAATCAGGGGTACATGTTTAGCAGTTTAGAACAATTTGAAAGATAACAAAGAGAGGGAAAAAGATATATGAGAAATACAAGAAAACCAAAAAAACAAAATCGTTTTGCACAACTTTTGGAGATACCTAAAGAAATATCTTCTGAAGAACCAAAAATAACTATTTTAGGCTTTCAACAAGTATTAATAGAAAATTATAAGGCAATATTAGAATATCAAGAATTTTATATTCGTTTAAGTACTTATATGGGTATCTTAAATATTAATGGTTTTGGCATGAAACTAGAAGAAATGACTACAGATGATATTATGATTACAGGGCAAATAGAGAGTATAGACTTTGAAAAAACAACCGATGAGAGAGAAGGTATATAACATATGTATGTAAAAATTTTGCTAAATTATTTTTGGGGATATGTTAAAATTTCGGTAGAAGGCTATTTCGTAGAAAGATTTATGAATATATGTACGAGTAAACAAATTTTATTATGGAATAGTAAAAGAAAGCAAGCTACACTTGTATATACTTGTATTAGTATAAAAGATTTTAAAAGAATTAGTAAAATAGCCAAACAAACTAAATGTAAAATTAAAATAGAAGAGAAAAAGGGCTTACCATTCCTTTTTCATAAATATAAAAAAAGAAAAATTTTCTTTTTCTTTTTAATGTTTCTTGTTGCTAGTATGATGGTACTTTCCAATTTTGTTTGGAATATAGAAATACAAGGGAATGAGACTATTGATACAGAAGAACTATTGCAAACAATTGAAAAAGAAGGACTAAAAATAGGAGTTTGGAAGAATGATATTGATACAAAAGAAATTATTAATAAATTGAGATTAGATAGAGATGATCTGGCTTGGGTGGGTATTAGTATGAAAGGAACTAATGCAATAGTAAAAGTAGTAGAAGCGGATAAAAAACCAGAAATTATTCCAGAAGAAGAATATTGTAATATTGTTGCAACAAAACCAGGAATTATTGAGAAAGTAAATGCAGCAAATCGGTACACCCCTAGTAAAAAAGGGAGATACCATACAAAAAGGTTCCATTTTGATTGGCGGATGGTTAGAAGGTAAGTATACAGGAATGCGATATGTGCATGCAAATGGCTCTGTAGAGGCAAAAGTATGGTATTCACAAAAAGAAACAGTACCACTAAAAGAAATAAAGACAGAACGAACAGGAAAGGAGGAAACACGCTATTGCGTAAAAATAAATAATTTTCCAATAAATTTGTATAAAACTCTTTCAAATTTTAAAAAATATGATACAATAAAAGAGAATAAAAAAATAAAACTATTTTCAGATTTTTATTTACCACTTACTGTAGAAAAAATAACGAATTATGAAATAAAAGAAGAGGAAGTAACTTATACAAAAGAACAAGCAAAAGAAATAGCAGTTGATAAAGCAAAACAGGCCTTAGATGAGAAAATTACTAATAAAGAAAATATAGTAAATATTTATACAAATTATCAAGAAACAGATAATGCAGTAGAGGTAGAAGTAATTTATGAGGTGTTAGAAGAAATTGGGACAAAAGAAAAAATAGTTTTTTGAAAGGAAGGATACTATGGAAGAAAAAAGTTTAAGAATATATGCCGATAAAACGTTTTTTACAAGAATTACAAATACATTGACAAAAATGTTAATTCCTACAAAAATAGGGATTAATGGTATGTTAATTTCCATGAAAAGAAATAATGTATTAAAAGCTTATGAAATGAATCTACAAACAGAAAATTCGGAAGATATAGAAAAAAAAGAAACAACTTTAAAAAAATATGATGATGTTTTTGCATTATATCTAGAAGCAGTTGATAAACATGTTATGGATTCCATTTATAAAAAAGTAAAAAATGATACAGCAACAGAATTTGAGAAAGATGCATTAGCAAGATATTATGAAGTGATACATATAAAAGAAAGTGAATATATAGAATATAAATATGCAAAACAAAAATATTTGTTAGAACTGGACTATGAAACAGTAAAAGAATTAAATAAAGAGAAATTATTAAAAAAATATGAACCATTTTATCTTTCTAAGATGGATAATTTATATAAGGGCTTATTAAAACACTATTCCATTAAATTAGCAGATAATTTAAGTTATCAAAATAAAGAGATGGTATATGAAAAAATTTTTGCTACATTAGAAGAATATATTACCAAAATACTTCCTATTAAAATGGAAGAAAAAGAAGAAAATACATATCAAGAAATATTAGCAGAATATGATAAATTTGAGCAATTTAGTGTTGGTAAGTTAGATCAAAATGATGCTATACAAAAAAAGATGACTTTACTTGCTATTAGTAGAAAACTATTTACACATAGTTTGCCATTGGTAGTTGCAGAACAATGTTATATTAAATTATTAAGAGATACCAGAAGCCTAATTGTAGATACAAGAGTAATTAAAAAACAAGAAAAAGCATATGCTTTGTTAATTAAATTAATAGAAGACTATAACATTAAACTTTTATCTACTAAGATTTATTGGGACAAGCCAGAGCAAAGAGAAAATTACAAAGCTTTTTGGAAACAATATCAGGAAATTATAAAATTGAAAGAAACAGATTATTTAAATTATATGAAACAAAAAGAGACATTATTTATTACAAATGATTTAAAAGCAGTTAGAAAAAATGAAAATAAATATTATAAAATTATCAAATTCTATCTAAATAAATTGGTAGAATTGGGAGCAATAAAAGCTTTAAAAAATAGTTGCTATTCACAGGGACATTATATAGGAAGGAAAGTAGAAACATGCAAAAAGCAGTAGACATTCTTACAGAAGGGATAGAAGAAAATAAAGAACAAATTGATATCATAGAAAGAGTACTAGAAACTTGTTTTCAAGAAGAAAATCTACGAGGACTTAATTTTTATATTACGGTTACTTTAACTGTGCCAGAGAAAATTAGAGAACTAAATCGTGTGTACCGAGATATAGATAGAGAAACGGATGTCCTTTCTTTTCCAATGTATGAAAAAAAAGAGATAGAAAGAATTATACAAAAACAGGAAAGGCAGATATTGCCAGAAGTGCTAGGAGATATTGTTATCTCCATTCCACAAGTGCAAAAACAAGCAAAGGAATATGGTCATAGCTTTGAAAGAGAATTAGCTTATATGCTAGTGCATGGATTTTATCATTTAATGGGGTATGATCATATCAGAAAAGAAGATAAATTAGAGATGAGACCAAAAGAGGAAAATGTTTTATCAAGATTGCATATAACTAGGGAAGAAAACTAGAAACAAATGTTGAAAAAAGCCCAAATTTCTTTTTTCAACCAGACGGATACGAGAAAGGAATGCAGCAAAAAATGGAGGATGAAAGACTAAAAAATAAAAACTTTATAGATGCGTGGAAAAAGGCTTTTAGTGGAATTTGGTATACTGTAAAGACACAGAAAAATCTAAAAATACAATTAGTAATAGCACTAGTTGTAATAATAGCTTGTTTTGTATTTAAACTAAATATAACAGAATGCATGTTTTTAGCTTTTGCTACTATGTTAGTTCTGATTACAGAAACAATGAATACAGCGGTAGAAACAGCAGTAAATTTATGTACAGATAAATTTCATCCATTAGCAAAAATTGCAAAAGATGTAGCAGCAGGGGCAGTTGTACTTTCTTCCTTGAATGCGGTTATCATGGCTATATTTATTATTATTAGTAAAATCTAAAGAAGGGAATGAGAAAAATGGAGCAAAATAAAAGTATTAAAATATTAGTGATTATATTAATATTGTTAATCCTAGTAGCAGGTGTATTATTAGCTGTTAAAATAATAGGAGATAGTAATCCACAACAAACAAGTAATAATGTAGCAAATGAAAATAGTGAGCAAGCTAATAATACTACAGTAGTAGAAGTAAAAGAGCCACAAATTTTCCAAGGAAGCGATAGACCAATAGCAGTTATGTTAGATAATCATAAAGGTGCTATTCCACAAGCAGGATTAAATGATGCTTATTTAGTATATGAAATGATTGTAGAAGGCGGAGAATCTAGACTAATGGCACTATTTAAAGGTGTAGATTTAGAAAAGATTGGACCTGTAAGAAGTGCTAGGCATTATTTCTTAGATTACGCTTTAGAAAATGACGCTATTTATGTTCATTTTGGTTGGAGTCCACAAGCACAATCAGATATTAGTAGATTAAGTGTAGATAATATCAATGGTATTTACGAAAGTTCTACTTCTTTTTGGAGGGTAAAGGATAAAAAAGCACCACATAATGTAGCAACAAGTACAGAAAAAATATTAGAAATTGCAAATAGAAAAGGGTATAGTACCAAATCTGAACAAGAGAGCGTTTTAAATTATGTAGCAGATCCAGTAAATTTAGATAGTGAGATGATAGCAACAACTGTAACTATACCGTATTCTAATAGTAATAAAGTAACTTATGAATATGATGAGGCAACGCAAAGATATATTCGTTATGATAGAGGAGAAAAGCAAGTAGACTGGGTAACAGGAGAAACAGTTACTACAAAAAATATCATTATAGCTAAAGTAAAAAATACTACTCTAAATGATGGTGAAAATAAAGGAAGACAAACATTAGATAATATAAAAAGTTTAGAAGGATATTATATTACGAATGGAAAGGCAATTGCCATTACTTGTGAAAAAACAGATAGGTCAGAGCAAACAGTTTATAAGGATTTAGAAGGAAATGAAATAGAAATAAACGATGGAAATACTTTTATTCAAATGTGTCCTATCGATAGTGAAATTACGATAGAGCCAGGAGAAGAAACACAAATAGATACGCAAACAAATATAGTGCAAACAAATGCACAACAATAAAATAAAATATACACCTGTAAAACTGTGCAGGTGTTTTCTTATGCGGAAGAAAAAATTAAAATTCTTACAAGGAAAATGTAGAAATTTGGCTGTTGACACAAGATAGGAAAATGAATATAATAAACGTGTAAAGGGCTATAATACTACTGCTACTAAGAAAAAAGATAATATAAAAAAGAAAATGAAAAGAATTCCTAAATTTTACAAATTTAGCAAAACAAAAGGAGTATAATAGACAAAGTCAAAGGAAGAAGCAATCAAAGAAAGGAAAAAGTATGAAAGAAGAAAAATTTAAATCAGGTTTTGTATCTATAATAGGTAGAACAAATGTAGGAAAATCTACATTAGTGAATGCATTGGTAGGAGAAAAAGTAGCAGCAGTTGCTAATAAAACACAAACAACAAGAACAGCTATAAAAGGAATTGTAAATAGACCAAATGCACAAATTATTTTTATTGATACCCCAGGTATTCATAAGCCAAAAACAAAATTAAATGAGACTATGATAGAAACAGCATTTAACTTTGCAAAGGACGTGGATATCATATTATTTGTAATTGATGCTAGATCCGAAGAAATAGGAAGAGGAGATAGTAAAATTTTAGAAAAGATAAAAGAAACAAAAGCAAAGACCATATTGCTGTTAAATAAAATAGATATGGTGCAAAATAAAGAAAAATTATTGCATTTGATAGATTTATATCGAAAGGAGTATAATTTTACAGCTATTATTCCAATATCGGCTAGTAAAAAAGAAAATTTAGAAGAAATATTAAAAGAAATAGAAAAGAACTTAAAAGAAGGTCCAGCATATTATAATATAGAAGAGTATACAGATCAAACAGTAAGACAATTAGTAGAAGAAATTATTAGAGAAAAAGCACTTAAATTTTTACAAGATGAAGTACCACATGGGCTATATGTAGAAGTAGAAAATATGAAATATAGAAAAACAAAAGATAAAGAAGAAATCTATGATATAGAAGCAGTTATTTATTGTTTGAGGGAATCTCATAAAGGGATTATTATTGGAAAAGGTGGCAGTATGCTAAAAAAAATTGGCACTTATGCGAGAAAAGAACTAGAAAATATGTTAGAAACAAAAATCAACTTAAAACTTTGGGTAAAAGTAAAAGAAGATTGGCAAAATAAAGAAAATGTTGTGAATAAATTTAAAGCATAAAATTGCAAAAAGTTTCCAGTATAAAAGTAAATAAATTGCAAAAGATAAAATAAAAAGAAGGAATAATATTCTTTTGACTAAAAAAGGAGAGGATTTCTGATGATAAAACAATTAGCTTGGAATGTATTTAAAAATACGGGAGATATTAATTCTTACCTAGAATTGGTGCAAGTAGAGAATTTAGAAAAAAATAAAAAGATAGAAGATAAAAACATAGAAAACAATTTAGGAGAAAATATAGGAATAGATACAAAAAAAGAATGGGATTAAAAGAAGTTCTGCATAAAGGAAGGAATAAAAGCAAAAATGGGAACCATAAAAGTAAAAGGAGTTGTTATTGCAGAAAATAATATGGGGGATTTTGATAAAATGATTACATTGCTTACCCCTAATGGAAAAATTGGGTGTTCTGCCAGAGGTGCAAGAAGGCCGAAAAGCCAACTAATGGCAGGTACACAATTTTTATGATTTGGAGAATATATGTTATTTAAAGGTTCTAGTACTTATACTTTAAATTCATGTGAGACAATAGAGCTTTTTTATAATATACGTACGGATTTAGATAAGTTAGAAGCGGTTGCTAATATTACAAAAATGATACAAGATGTAACTGACGAAAATCAAAATACATATAAGATTATGCAACTATACTTAAATACACTATATGTAATAGCTAATACAGAAAAAAAGATAGCATTTACCGAGGCAATTTTTAAGTTGAAATTACTTACATTGTTAGGATTTGCACCAAGAGTAGAAAAATGTTGCATATGTGGAGAAAAAGAGATCACACATTTTAGTTTAAAAGATAGTGGAGTAAAGTGTACAAGCTGTAGCTTGCAAGATACAGGAACTATTGCAATATCAACATCTACGTGGCAATCTTTACGTTATATTGTGTTGGCACCTGCCAAAAAGTTATATTCGTTTGAGATTGCAGAAGAGAATCAAAAACAATTAGAGTTAATTGCAAAATTGTATACAAACGATAAATTAGAGAAAAATTATAATTGAAATTTATTATAGAGCATATAAACTGTGTTACTATTCTCTGTTAACAATAGACTGAATAGTAACTAAACTGTAACTAGGTAAAAGAAAAAATCGTGTAAAAAACTTGTAAAACAAAGATTGATGTGGTATAGTAACCTTTAGGAGGTAGCCTATGTGGGGAGATATTGCAATAGCATTCTTACTTGCTTTTATTACGGCATTTATTTTAACACCATATACAATTAAAATTGCTAAAAAAATAGGTGCAGTAGATATACCAAAAGACGAGAGAAGAATGCATTCAAAACCTATGCCAAAATTTGGTGGTCCTGCTATTATAATTGGATTTTTAGTGTCTACCATTTATTTAATTATTACTAGTACGATAGAAGGAAATTTAGACCTATTTGGTCCAGAAAATTATGTAGGAAAGTTATTGGGATTTTTAGCAGGAATTCTTGTGCTTAGCATATTTTGTTTTTTTGATGATATAAAGGGGATACATCCATTAACTAAGTTATTAGGTCAATTAATTGCAGCAGGCATTGTAGTAGCTTCTGGAATTAGAATAGACAATTTTACTCTTCCTTTCTTTGAAGGAAATATTATGCTAAATCAAGTGTTTTCCATAGTATTAACAATGGGATGGATAGTAGGAATTACCAATGCCATTAATTTAATAGATGGTTTAGATGGGTTGTCAACGGGAATTGCCATTATATCCTGTGTATCCCTACTTATTATATTTTCTTTAAATGCTTCACCATTTATTGCCATTATCATAATTACTGCTTTAGTTGGTGCTTTGGCAGGATTTTTACCATTTAATTTTAACCCTGCCAAAACATTTATAGGAGATATAGGGTCTAATTTTATAGGATTTGCTTTGGCAATTGTTTCTATTTTAGGAGTAGCTAAAACGGCAACTGCTTTTGTAGTTGTATTGCCAATTATTGTTTTAGGTTTACCAATATTAGATACATTATCTGCTATTGTTCGTAGAGTAATTAAAGGGAAATCTTTAAAAGCAGTATTACAAGCAGATAAAGGACATTTACATCATAAATTAATTGCAAAAGGATTTACACAGAAAGAGGCTGTGTTACTCTTATATGGAATTAGTGTAGCATGTGGAATGTTTGCTATTATTCTGTTTGAAAGTGATATTTGGAAAGCCATTTCTTTTGCATTAATGGTAATTGCTGTTATCTGTATTGGATATAAAGAATTTTTTAAGTTGAAAGAAGGTGAAAAAGGTATGTATAAATGTATAGCATGTGGATATATTTATGATCCAGAAATAGGGGATCCAGATGGAGGGATTGCACCAGGAACAAAATTTGAAGATATTCCAGAAGATTGGGTTTGCCCACTTTGTGGAGTAGGAAAAGATATGTTTGAGAAAATAGACTAATATATTATGAACTTTATGACGTTATACTGAACCCAAAATGTTAGACAAAAAAGTTTAACAAGGAGGGTTCATTTTTCATCTAATACTTTGATTTCATGTTCAAATTAAAAATTTCAAAAAAACTATTGACAAATGAAAAAGAAGGAGTATAATAAATAATAAAAGTCAAAGAAAGTCAAAGTCAAAAAGAGGCGATAAAATGAGAATTACAGATCAAATAGAAGAATTTATTAAAGAACTATTCAATGAGGCAGATGATTATGTAGAAATACAAAGAAACGACTTAGCGGAGCAATTTAATTGTGTGCCATCTCAAATTAACTATGTGATAGCTACGCGTTTTAAACCATCACAAGGGTATT
This sequence comes from uncultured Clostridia bacterium, assembly GCA_944386335.1. GTDB lineage: Bacteria > Bacillota > Clostridia > TANB77 > CAG-508 > UMGS1663. The sequence goes on from CALXAQ010000147.1 coordinate 9,852, forward strand.
ACGTAGAAAGTAAACGTGGAGGTGGAGGACATATCACCATAAAAAAAGTAAATTTGAGTAAAAGCAACTACTTTATGCATATTATAGCTAGTATGGATGAAACATTAACAGCACAAGAAGTAGATATTTTTATTAGTAATTTCTTGTCCTATGAAATGATTACAAAAGAGGAAGCAAAATTGTTGAAGGTTGCTACAAGTGATAACGTACTTACTATTTCGCAACCAGAAAGAGATAAGATTCGAGCAAAAATATTCAAAAATATGATATTAAATTTAATTTAAGTAATGTGAACATCTGCCAAATGGGTCATACTTTTTGTCAGAAATTCACAAAAAGGAGTGATAATTATGTTATGTCAAAATTGTGGAAAAAGAGAAGCAAATATTAAATATACACAGATTATTAATGGAGTAAAAAGAGAGATGTCTCTTTGTGAAAATTGTGCAAAAGAGTTAGGAGTAGAAGATATTCATTTTAATATGCCTATTAGCTTTTCTAGTTTTTTAAGTGACTTTTTAGAGCCATATGATTCACAAAGCAACTTTATGACAAATTTTTTAGCACCACAAACATTACTTTGTGAAAATTGTCAAAGTACTTATGAGGATTTCTTAAAAGAAGGTAAATTTGGATGTGAAGAATGCTATGAAGATTTTTCTAGCAAAATTGATCCTTTATTAAAAAATATTCATGGAGTAAATAGACATGTGGGAAGAGTAAGTAAGTGGTTAAATAAAAACACAGAGGAGCATGTAAAAGAGAGTAAAGAAAAATTGAAAAAAACGGATAAGAAAGTGATAGAAAAGGAAGAAAGAATGCAAACTTTAAAGAAAAAATTGGAACAAGAAATTAAAGAAGAACGTTATGAAGATGCAGCGAAAACAAGAGATGAAATAAAAAAGATAGAAAATAGCGAAAAAGGAGGCAAATAATGGCAAGTTGGTATTTAGAAACAGGTAAGGTAGATGGAGATATTGTAGTAAGTTCTAGAATACGATTAGCTAGAAATATAAAAGGTATTCCTTTTGAAACAAAAGCTACAGATAGACAAAAACAAGAGATATTAGGAAAAGTAAAATATATTACTCCAAGTATAGGATATGGTTTGCAATATTTTTCCATGAAGGATATGGATGATATTACCAAGATGAGTTTTGTAGAAAAACATTTAATTAGTCCAGAAATGGCATTGCGAAAGGACCAAGAAAACATAGGAATTTTACTAAATAAAGAAGAAAATATTTGTATAATGCTAAATGAAGAAGATCATCTTCGCTTGCAAGTGTTTAGTTCAGGATTGGAATTACAAAATACCATGCAATTAGCGATAGAAATAGAAGAAAAAATAGATGAAATGTTACCATTTTCTTGCAGTAAGGAATATGGTTATTTAACTGCTTGCCCTACGAATGTGGGAACAGGACTTAGAGCATCTGTTATGGTACATCTGCCAGCGTTAAAATTAACAGGGAATATTTCTAAAATTTTGCATATTGTTAATAATTTTGGTATGACGATTCGAGGTGTTTATGGAGAAGATACCAAAAGTCAAGGTGATATGTATCAGATTTCTAATAATCAAACTTTAGGCATTACAGAAAAAGAAATTATAACCAACTTAGAGAATATTACAAAAAAGGTGGTAGAACAAGAAAGACTCGCAAGAAAGTATTTAAAAAAAGAACCAATAGAATTACAAGATAGAGTATATAGAGCTTTTGGGATCTTGCGTTATGCTACAAAATTAAATTCTGAGGAGGCGGAAGATTTATTATCAGACATTAAATTAGGAACAGATTTGGGCATTATAGAGGAATTAACAGATAGTAAAGTAAAAGAATTAGAATTATATTTAAAACCAGCAAACCTACAAAAAAGAGTAGGAAAGGCATTAACTGGCTTTGACAGAGACTTAGAAAGAGCAAAAGTAGTAAAACAAATTATTGGTTAGGAAGGAGTGATTAGTATGATGTATTATAAGTTTACTAAAAGAGCTGAAAAAGCCATTGAAATAGCAAATGAACTTGCTATAGAATTAGGACATGATTATATAGGAACAGAACACATATTATATGGGTTATCTAAGGAAGGTAATGGAGTGGCTAGTAAAGTGCTAGAAAATCAAGGAGTAACACCAGAGGCTATTTTAGGTGAAATTGAAGATTTAGTGGGGAAAGGAGAAGATGGTACACAGGAAGAAAATGTTACAATAGGATTTACTCCACGAACTAAAAGAGTAATAGAGAATGCTTTTGTAGAGGCTCGTAAATTAGGAACAGATTACATAGGAACAGAGCATCTATTAATTGGAATTATGAGAGAAGGAGATAGTATTGCTGTTAGAATTATGCTAAATTTACAGGTAAACCCACAAAGATTATACAATGAGATTGTAAAAGTAATTAATGAAGACGATTCAGCAGGGAAAATAGATAAAACAAGGGGCAATACTAAAACCAATAATAGTTTTCATCAAACTACTACATTAAATCAATTTGGTAGTGATTTAACAAAACAAGCAGAAAAAGGAAAATTAGATCCTGTTATTGGAAGAAAAAATGAAATAGAAAGAGTAACACAAATTTTATCAAGACGAACCAAAAACAATCCTTGTTTGATAGGAGAGCCAGGTGTTGGAAAAACAGCAGTAGTGGAAGGCTTGGCACAAAGAATTGTGGCAGAAGATGTACCAGAACTATTAAAAGGAAAAAGAGTGGTAAGCTTGGATATTTCAAGTATGGTAGCAGGAGCAAAATATAGAGGAGACTTTGAAGAGAGAATCAAAAAATGCTTAAATGAAGTAAAAAAAGCAGGAGATGTCATTTTATTTATTGATGAAATTCACACTATAGTAGGGGCAGGATCTGCAGAAGGAGCAGTAGATGCGGCTAATATCTTAAAGCCACTATTAGCAAGGGGAGAAGTACAGGTAATAGGTGCTACTACCTTAAATGAATATAGAAAATATATTGAAAAAGACAGTGCATTGGAAAGAAGATTTAGCCCTGTCACAGTGGCAGAGCCAACTGCAGAGGATACTATTAAAATACTAGAAGGTTTAAGAGATAAATATGAAGCACATCATAATGTAAAAATCACAAAAGAAGCAATAGAAGCAGCAGTAAACTTATCTGTAAGATATATTAATGATAGGTTCTTGCCAGATAAAGCCATAGATTTAATTGATGAGGCAGCATCTCGTGTTAGAATGAAAACCTATACAATGCCAGATAGCATTAAAGCACTAGAAGAAAATTTAGAGATTATCAAGAAAGATAAAGAAGAAGCTATTCGTAAACAGGATTTTGAAAAAGCAGCAAAATTAAGAGATAAACAACATAGTAGTGAAGAAAAACTAGAAAAAGAGAAACAAAAATGGGCAAATAAAAATAGTAAATCTATTGTACAACTAACAGCAGAAGATATTGCAGAAGTAATTAGTAACTGGACTAGAATTCCTGTACAAAAAATTACAGAGGATGAAAATATAAAACTAAAAAACTTAGAAAAAATATTGCATGAAAGAGTAGTAGGACAAAACGAAGCAGTAGAGGCTGTAGCAAAAGCCATTAGACGTAGCAGAGTAGGACTTCAAGATCCCAATAGACCAATTGGCTCTTTCCTATTCTTAGGACCTACTGGTGTAGGAAAAACGGAATTATCTAAAGCATTAGCACAAAGTTTATTCGGTAGCAGTGATAGTATGATTCGTATGGATATGTCGGAATATATGGAACCACATTCTGTAGCAAAATTAATTGGTTCTCCTCCAGGATATGTAGGATATGATGAGGGAGGACAATTAACAGAAAAAATAAGAAGACAGCCATATTCTGTTATCTTGTTTGACGAAATTGAAAAAGCACATCCAGATGTTATGAATATGCTACTTCAAATATTAGATGATGGACGTTTAACAGATAGCAATGGCAGAGTAGTAAACTTTAAAAATACGGTTATTATTATGACATCTAATGTAGGGGCAAGATTAATTACAGATAAGAAATCCTTAGGATTTGCTGAGAATAAAATAGAAGAAAAAGAAGAGCAAAAAGAATATGAAGATACTAAAAAGGAAGTAATGGCAGAACTAAAAAGGCAGTTTAGACCAGAGTTTATTAACCGTATAGATGAAATTATTGTATTCCATAAATTACAAAAACAAGAAATGCTAGAAATTGTAGATATTATGCTAAAAGAAGTACAAAAACGAATGGAAAAACAAGATATTTCTATAGAAATAGACGAAGCGGTAAAAGACAAAATTATGGAAAAGGGAATAGACCAAAATTTTGGTGCAAGACCACTAAGAAGAACTATTCAAACCATGGTAGAAGATAAGATAGCAGAAAGCATATTAGATGGTGTTATCCAAAAAGGCAATAAAGCCAAAATGACAGTAGGAGAAGATGGAGAAATTCATATAGCACAAGAAGTAAAAGCATAATAAAAAAAGAAGCACAGTCGCAAAAATATTTTGGATTGTGCTTTTTTTCAATTTTTTAAACAGGATTTACATGAATTTGTGTCTGGTATACTTTATCTAATTTAGAAATTTCTTTTTCTAATTGATCAGCTAAAGCATGACTTTCAAAGGTAGATAAATTTCCATCAACAGAAATAGTAAGAATTACCATATATTGATAACCTACAGGAGTAGTATAAAAATGGCTTATTTTTTGAACTTGCTCACAACTTTGTACAATTTGTAAAATTAAATCCTTTGTATCTTCATCAATGGAGCGATCCATTAACACATTGTAACTTTCTATTAATATTTTAAGACCAGTATAGGCAATCCAAATAGAGATACCAATTCCAACAATACCATCCATCCAATTCCAAGAAATAAGAGAAGCAAGAACCGATAAAAGGGTAAAAGAAGTAACAATACAGTCGTTACGATGATCTTTTCGATTAGCTTCTAACAAAATGTTCTGACATTTTTTAGCTAAGTTACTTGTATAAAAATAAAGAGCCATTTTTACAGCAATGGTAATAATACAAACAAGGATTAGTATCCACGAAAAAGTCATGTAACTTCCAAAAATAAGTGAAAAAATAGAGTCATATAGTAACTTAAAAGCAACAACTATCATAGAAATGCTAATAAATAAAGAAAAGATATATTCTGCCTTTCCATGCCCAAAATTATGAGAGTCATCTTGTGGTTCACTAGCAATTTTGTTTCCAATCCATGTCATTAGAGAGGCAAAAATATCTCCTGCACTATTGGCACTATCTGCAATCATAGCTTGGCTATGTGTCATAAATCCAATACTACCTTTTATCAACAGTAAAAAAATATTTCCTAAAATGCCTAAAATCCCAGCCTTTTTAGTAATTTGATAACGTTCCATTATCTTTACTCCTATATTTCTAATCTATTTAAGTTTAGTAATTAGTATACCATAAAATTAAGAAAAAGCAAGAAAAACTCTTTTTTCAATTTAATGAAAAAAGACTTCCTAAATAAGCGAAGTCTTTTTTTTAGAAAAATCTCTCTATATCAATGAAAAAATGAGGAGATTCTATCCGCCCTACATCAGCTACGTCGGCAATAATGAAGGCTTCTTGATGATTGCCAACTTTATGAAAATAAACCAAGTTGTTAAAGACAGAATATTTCTTTTGACAATATTCATACTCTTGGCTAAAACTAAGTTCATAAGATGTACCTGCAACTACAAGAAACACTTTATTAATCCAACCCACTTCTTCTGAAATAGGAACAGAAACGAAAGTTCCAATATTCATTTCCTCATCGGCATAGGGATTTTCATCACAAACTGTTGGAAGTATAAAAATAGAATTATCCATTTTTTTTCCTCCTATTGCTAAAACAACGAGTTACTTTTATATACACTATAACACCTTAGCAAGCAAATGTCTAGTAAAAATGAGAAAATCATAAAAGTATTGAAAAAAAATAGAATATGTGATATAAATGAGCTATACGGAAATGAGGAAAAAATGAAAAATATAAAAGATTATACATTGGAAGAACTAAAAGAGCAATTAGCAAAAATGGGGGAAAAACCATTTAGAGCAGAGCAAATTTTCGCATGGTTATATGTAGAAAAAGTAAAAGAATTTGGAGAAATGACAAATCTTTCTAAAGAATTGAGAGGAAAATTACAAAAAGAATTTACTATGTGTAATGCGAATATTTTGCAAAAACAAGAATCCGTAGATGGAACCAAAAAATATTTATTAGATTTGTTAGATGGTAACGCTATTGAAACAGTATTAATGCAATATCATTATGGAAAAACAATTTGTGTTTCTTCCCAAGTAGGATGTAAAATGGGGTGTAAGTTTTGTGCATGTACTGGAATACCATTTATTAGAAATTTAACGGCAGGAGAAATTATAGAAGAAATCATAGCAGTAGAACAAGATACGAAAGAGAAAATCTCTAACGTGGTATTTATGGGAATTGGAGAGCCACTAGATAATTATGATAATGTGATAAAAGCCATTCGAATTATGAATCATCCCAAAGGGTTAAATATTGGAGCAAGACATATTAGCATTTCTACAAGTGGATTAGTTCCTAAAATATATAAGTTAGCTAAGGAAAATATTCCTTGTACACTATCTATCTCACTACATGCTACGAATAATGAAAAAAGAAGTAGTATGATGCCAGTAAATAAAACTTATCCTATAGAAGAATTAATGAAAGCTTGCAGAGATTATTTAAAAGAAGGAGGAAAAAGAATTTCTTTTGAATATGCCTTGGCAAAAGAAAATAATGATGCACTAGGAGATGCTAAAGAGTTAGTAAAATTGTTAAACGGAATGCTATGTCATGTGAATTTAATACCAATTAATCCTATTGAAAATGGAAAATTTTATAAAAGTACAATGGAAAATATTATTCGCTTTCGCGATTATTTAAATGCACATGGTATTGTAGCTACCATTCGAAGAGAATTAGGAAGTGATATAGATGCAGCTTGTGGGCAATTAAGAAGAAAGAGATTAAACAAATGAGAAGAAAAATAAACAAAAAACAATATGGGAGGATAAAACGATGGAGGCTTTTGCAAAATCAGATATTGGAAAAGCAAGGGATATGAATCAGGACTTTTATTCTATTCCTTCTGATGAGCAAGAAAGTAAATTGTTTATATTGGCAGATGGTATGGGAGGCTATCAAGGAGGAGAAATTGCAAGTAGAATAGCAACTGCTTCTGTAAAGAGTTATATAACCAATAATTTATCAAAAGCTCTGCCAGATAGAGAAGAAATCTTAAAATTAATAAAGAGTGCTATGGAATATGCAAATATGGTAGTATACGAAAAGTCAAAAGAAGATAAAAATCTAGAAGGAATGGGTACTACTTTAGAAGTTTGCCTCATATATAATAATAAAGTATATATTGGACATGTAGGGGACAGCAGAGTATATCGCATTAGAAGAGAATTTATTAGAAGACTAACACATGACCATAGCTATGTAGAAAAATTAGTAAAAGATGGAACTATTTCAAAAGAGGAAGCTAGATTTCATCCTAAGAAAAATATGTTAATGAAAGCGTTAGGCTGTACTGCTTTTGTAGAACCAGATGTAACAGTAAAAGGTTTTATTAAAGAGGATATATTACTGATGTGTTCTGACGGATTAACAAATATGTTAGATGATACGCAGATTTATCAAATTATAAAACAAGATTATAAAAATAGTGTTGCAAAATTAATAGACAAAGCAAATGAATTAGGGGGATATGATAATATTACAGCAATTATCATCAAGTCTTAAAAATGATAGAGCGTGCATAGCACAAAGGGAGAGGAAGATATGAATTTAGTAGGAAAATACATAGGAAGTAGATATGAAATTTTAGAAATCATTGGAAAGGGAGGAATGGCTACTGTATATAAAGCTAAATGCCATGTACTAAATCGAATGGTGGCCGTAAAAGTACTAAAAGAAGAATTTACAACAGATGAAGAATTTATTAGAAGATTTAATATAGAAGCACAATCCGCAGCAGGGCTTTCACATCCTAATATAGTATCTATTTATGATGTTGGTCATGAGGGAAATATTTACTATATTGTAATGGAATTAATCCAAGGGAAAACATTAAAAGAAATTATTGCAGAAGATGGAGCACTTCCATGGAAATGGTCGGTAAACATTGCTATACAAATTGCTTCTGCATTAGAAGCAGCTCATAAAAACAATATTGTGCATAGAGATATTAAGCCACATAATATTATTATTACAGAAGATGGTGTTGCAAAAGTAACTGATTTTGGAATCGCAAAAGCAGTATCTAATTCTACCATTACAGCGTTTGGAACTACAATTGGTTCAGTCCACTATTTTTCACCAGAGCATGCCAGAGGTGGCTATACAGATGCTAAATCAGATTTATATTCTTTAGGAATTGTTATGTATGAAATGGTAACAGGAAGAGTACCTTTTGATGCAGATACACCAGTATCTATTGCTTTAAAACATATGCAAGAAAAAGCAGTAGAACCAATGAAATTAAATCCAAGTATTCCAGTAGCAGTTAATCAAATTATTGTAAAAGCAATGCAAAAAGAACCGAGTATGCGTTATCAGTCTGCAACAGAAATGTTAAAAGATTTAAGTTTGGCATTAAAGAATCCAGAAGGAAAATTTGTGTCAGAAAGTTCTATGGATACGCAGGCAACACAAAGAATTGGAACTATTACAGAAGATATGGCAAAAGAAAAAATAGAGGGCAAAAGAGAAAAGAAAAAACAAGGAAAACTAAAAACTTATTTCAAAGAGCATCCTAAAATGAAAATTTTAGCTGTCATCTTATCCTTTATATTAGTATTTTTAATTACAGTATTTACAGTAAAGGGGATAATGGATGCTACTACAGTTAAAAATGTATATATTCCTAATTTGGTAGGAAAAACGCAGGCAGAAGTAGAACAAGCACTAGAAGGAACCAAATTAACTTATGAAGTGGCAGGTGAAGAATATAGTAGTGAAGTAGAAGCAGGACGAGTAATTTCACAAGATCCAACTTATAAGAACAATTTTACAATTAAAGAAAATACAAAGATTTCTTTGGTAATGAGTAAAGGAATAGAAGTAGTAACAGTACCAAAAGTAGCAGGAGATACCTATGAAGATGCAGAAAAGAAATTAGTAGATGCAAAATTAAAAGTAGAAAGAGTAGAAGAAACTAGTCAAAAAATAGAAGAAGGAATTGTTATTAGACAAGACCCAACAGAAAATACATCTTTAAATGCGGGAGATACAGTAAAAGTGTATGTGAGTATTGGAACAGGAATCAAGCAAGTAGCAGTACCATCACTTGTAAATAAAACAGAAGAAGTAGCAAGTAAAGAATTGACAGATGCAGGATTAAAAGTAGAGATAGTTTATGAAGAAGATACTACAAAGACTAATGGAATAGTATTAAAGCAAAGTATAGATGTAGGAAAAGTAATAGATGAAGGAACAACAGTAGTACTTACGGTTAATCAAATTATAGAAACAAAGAGTGCGAATATCTATGTAAATGTAAAATCCTTAACAGGTGGCTATACAGAAAATATAAATGCAGAAGTTAGTGATAAAGATAAAAAAGTAGAGTTAAGAGTAACATCAGGAGAAGATACTATTTTTAAGGAAGAAGTAGATAAAAATAGTACAAAAGTAAGCACAAGACAAGCAACAGGTAAAGGAACTGTAACAGTAAAAGTGTTTATAGATGAGGTAAAAGTAGCAGAAAAACAGATAGACTTAAATACTACAACAGAATATACATTTGACTAAACGAAAAAGGGATAGAAATATCCCTTTTAAAGTTAGTATGTCTCACTTATCCCTAACATTTGTGTGACATATCTCATTTAAGTCAGGGATAAATGAGACAGGGAAGGAAAAAATGGAGAAAAATGCAGAAAAAAGGTAGGGTAATACAAAATATTGCAGACCAATATGTAGTGCAAGTAGAGAAAGATAACTATATATGCAAGGCAAGAGGAAAAATGAAACAGTTAGAAGGTGGCATTGTAGTAGGAGATTTTGTATCTATAGAGCTAGAAGAACGGACAAAAAGAAAATTTGGGTGTCATTGTAGAGGTAGAGGATAGAAAAAATTATTGCAAAAGACCTAAAATGGCAAATCTAACACAGTTAGTATTTGTTCTTTCTCTAAAAATGCCTAAACCAGATTTATTGTTATTAGATAAACAGCTAGCTTATGCCAATTACTTACAAATAAACTCTGTAATATGTATTAATAAAATAGATTTAGATAGGCAAGAAAAGTTGGAAGAAATAAAATCTATCTATGAAAAAATTGGTTATCCAATTTTTACAACCAATGCAAAAGAGGAAGAAGGAATAGAAAACTTAAAGCAAATTTTAAAAGGGCAGGTAACCGCTTTTGCAGGAAATTCTGGTGTAGGAAAATCTACATTGTTGAATGCGTTATTACAGGAAAAGAAAACACAAGAAGGAGCTATTAGCCAAAAAAATAAAAAAGGAAAAAATACCACCACAGCAGTTACCCTATATCCCATAGAAGAGGGATATGTTGCAGACACACCAGGTTTTTCTACTTTTAGTATAGAGGAAATTCCAAGTGTAGAATTATCCCACTATTATGCAGATTTTATAGCATATTTACCTTCTTGCCAATTTATAGGCTGTAGTCATATTAAAGAAGAAAATTGTGGCATCAAAAAAGCTGTAGAAGAAGGAAAAATTAGCAAGGTACGTTATCAAAATTATTGCAAAATATATGAAGAATTAAAAGAAAAGGAGGCACATAGATGGTAGAAGTAGCTACATCACTTTTAGATGTAAAAAAGGAGGATATTATCCAGACCACTTATAATTTAGAAACAGCAGGAACCAATTATTTTCATATAGATGTTATGGATGGAAAGTTTGTGGAAAATAATACAATAGATACAATGAGAGAATATACAGAATATATAAAAAATATTACAACAATTCCCATAGAAGTACACCTTATGGTGGAAGACATAGAAGAATATGTGAAAAGTTATTTGGCATTAGAGCCTAATACTATTTTCTTTCATATAGAAGCATGCAAGAATCAAACAGAAGTTATGAAAATAATTGCATTTATAAAAGAAAATAATTGCAAGGTAGGATTATGTGTGAGTCCTAAAACAGATATGAACGATATCCTAGAATATATTCCATACATTCATAGTGTATTAGTGATGACAGTAGAACCAGGAAAAGGAGGACAAAAATTATTACCAGAAACTATTCAGAAAATAAAGTTTTTGAATAGACATATTTACGAAAATAGTTATGAAGTAGATATAGAGGTAGATGGAGGCGTAAGAGAAGAAAATGCCAAAACACTAACAGATGCAGGAGCCAATATTTTAGTATCTGGAAATTATATTATTCAATCTGGAAATTTTAAAGAAGCCATAGCAAAATTAAAAGGAAAGTAATCTAACTTTCCTTTATTATTGCAAAGAAATTTATATCTAGCATTAGTAATATGAAATGATTAATCGGTTGTTTCTGTTTTATTTTGTTCTGTTATACTTTCTAGTATAGATGTACAATGGGGACAACGTGTAGCGTGATAGTCTATTTCAGAAAAGCAATAAGGACACTTTTTCGTTTTTGGCTCTGCAGGAAAATCCTTTTCTTCTTTTTTCTTAAGCTTTTTTGAAAATTTAGATTTTTTAGCTAATTTTTCCATGTTTTCTTTTGTGGAGTTACTTAATTTATTAATAGAACGGATGACAATAAAAATAGAAAAAGCAATAATTAAAAAGTCTATCACGGCAGTAATAAAAGAACCGTAATGGATAGCAGTACTACCAATGTTAATGACTAAATCAGAAAAATCTACTTTCCCTGTAAAAATAGAGATGGTTGGCATGATTAGGTCATTTACAAGTGAAGTAACAATTTTTTGAAATGCACCACCAATGATGACACCGATTGCCATATCTACAATATTTCCTTTTGTAGCAAATTCTTTAAATTCTTTCCACATATGGATTTCTCCTTTCCTAATAGTATATATATTAAAATAAAAATTTGTTACTTTTATGTAAAAAGTATAAGATAAAAGTCGAAAAAAGTCAAACTTTATATATTGCAAAGAATAACATAAAAACTATAGAAAAATGTTATTAAAAAATAGTGTTGACAATTAACCAAAAAGTAATAAAAAAGAAGAAATTAGTTTTTTATGGCTAATTTTTTCTTTTTGTTATGAAATTGACCAGTCAGGATAATAGAAACAGAGCAGAAGATAGGATATAAAATAAAAGTGGAGAGAAAATGATGAAATATATAAAGATAATAGGAACAGGGAAATACTTACCAAGCAAAAAAGTAGAAAATAGAGAACTTGCTTCTATTTTGCAAGTAACGGAAAGTTATATAGAAAAAATGACTGGAATCCAAACAAGGTACTATAAAAAAGAAGAAACAATGGTACAAATGGCAGTAAATGCAGCAAAAGATGCTATACAAAAAGCCAATATTCCATCAAATTCCATTGACTTTATTGTAGTTTGTTCTACAACCAATCCCTATTATATGCCAGGAATTTCTTTTTTTGTGCAAAAAGAGTGCAAAATGGTGAATGCAAAATGTTTGGATATATCGACAGGGTGTAGTGGATTTATCAATGCCTTGGATATGGCAAGAAGTGAAATCGCATTAGGAAAAATACAAAAAGCATTAGTAATAGGAATAGATGTATTATCAGAATTAATTGACAAAAAAGATGTAGGAACAGCTATTGTGTTATCAGATGGAGCAGGAGCTGTTATATTAGAGCAAACGGACGAAGAAAAACAATATGCAAGTTACATACAAAGTGATGCAGAACATGGAGATATCTTAACCTGTAAAGCAGGTAGTCATATAACAATGAATGGAAAAGAGATTTATAAATATGCTGTTACAAAACCAGTAGAACAGGTACAACAGTTATTAAAAAGCAATAAAATAAAGATGGAAGAAATTCAATATTTAGTGCCACATCAATCTAACTTAAGAATTATGCAAGCCATAGTAAATCGACTAAAAATACCAGAGGAAAAAATGTATGTTAATATTCAAAAAAGAGGAAATACTTTTTGTGCTAGTATTCCTATTGCATTAGATGATATGATGCAAGAAGGAAAATTGAAAGCAAAAGATAAAATTCTTTTGCTTGGATATGGTGGAGGATTAAATACAGGAAGTATTTTATTAGAAATATAGGAGGAATGGAAAATATGAAATGTGCTTTTTTATTTCCAGGTCAAGGAACACAAACAGTAGGAATGGGAAAAGATTTATATGAAAAATATGAGATAGTAAGAGAAGTATTTAGGAAAGCTTCAGAAATATCTAAAATAGATATAGCCCAATTATGCTTTAAAGGAAAAAGAGACGAATATAAAAAACCATATGTAATAACAAATGAAGAAATACAAGCAGGAGAAGATTTAAATCAAACAGAAAACACACAACTTGCTATTGCAACACTTAGTTTAGCTGTTTTAGCTTTATGCAAAAAAAAAGGTATTGAGGCACAAATGGCGGCAGGGCTTAGTTTAGGAGAATATCCAGCTTTAGTATATGGCGGGAAAATAGGTTTTGCAGATAGTATATTATTATTAAAACAAAGAGGCTATTACATGCAACATTGTCTGCCAAAGGAAAAATATCAAATGTTAGCTGTTATTGGATTAGAAGAAAGTTCTATAGAAGAAATATGTAAAGAAATAGAAAAACAGGAGTATTTTATACAGCCAGCTAATTATAATTGTAAAGGGCAAGTAGTAATTTCTGGAGAAGAAAAAGCCATACAAATAGCACAAGAAAAATTAAAAGAAGCAGGAGCTAAAAAAACAGTAATCTTAAATACGAGTGGACCTTTTCATACAAAAAAATTGGAGGAAGCAGCAAAGAAATATAAAGAAGATTTAAAGAATATTACTTTTTTAGAAGGAAATAATTGTACAATTCTTAAAAATATAGATGCAAGTAAATATGAAAAAGATGATAATATGGTAGAACTATTAGCAAAACATATTATTTCACCAGTTCGTTTTGAACAAGAAATACAAAAAATGTTACAAGAAGGTATAGATACTTTTATCGAATTAGGACCTGGAAAAACACTAACTGGCTTTGTAAAAAAAGAAAATAGAGACGTAAACACATATAATGTAAATAATGTGGAAAGTTTTGAAAATCTATGTGAAAAATTTAAAAAATAAATAATGAGAAGGGAAGAGGAAAGATGGAAGAAAAAAAAGTAGCTTTTATTACAGGAGGATCCAGAGGAATTGGAAAACAAGTAGCATTAAAATATGCTAAAGAGGGATATAACATTGTAATAAATTATGTATCAGATAATACAGATATTAAAAGCTTACAAGATGATTTTAAAAAGGAAAATGTAGAGATCCTTTTAGTAAAAGCAGATGTTACTAACAAAGACCAAATTCAAAATTTAGTAAAAACAGCCATAGAAAAATTTGGACATATTGATGTATTAGTAAATAATGCAGGTATTACAAGAGATGGATTATTAATGAGAATGAAAGAAGAAGATTTTGATAAAGTAATTGAGATTAACCTAAAAGGAACCTTTTTGGTGACCAAAGAAGTAGTACCTTATATGATGAAAAAAAGAGAAGGAAGTATTATTAATATATCCTCTGTAGTGGGGGTAGTAGGAAATGCAGGACAAAGTAACTATGCGGCATCTAAGGCAGGTATTATTGGATTTACAAAAAGTGTAGCAAAGGAACTTGCTTCTAGAAATATTAGAGCAAATTGCGTAGCACCAGGTTTTATCAAAACAGATATGACAGATGTATTATCAGAAGAAGTAAAAGAAAATATTCATAGTCAAATTCCACTAAAAAGAATGGGAACACCAGAAGAAGTGGCAAGCCTTGTATACTTTTTAGGTTCGGAAGAAAGTAGATATATTACAGGTCAAGTTATTCATGTAGATGGTGGAATGGTAATGTAACATACTTTGTAATTTAGGTGCAATTTAGGGACGTTCCTTAAATTGCATTTTTTATAAAATTGACCAGTCAGACTAATAGAGGAAAAAGCAAAAAATGGTATAATTATATGAGTATAAAAAGAAAACTGAACTTTAGGGACGTTCCTTAAAGTTCACGAATTACGGGAGGAAAGAAAATGGAAAGACGTGTTGTTGTGACAGGGTTAGGAGCTATTACACCTATAGGAAATACAGTAGAAGAGTTTTGGAAAGGGATTAAAGAAGGAAAATGTGGAATTGATAAGATTACAAAATTTGATACAGAAGGTTATAAAGTGAAAATTGCAGCAGAAGTAAAAGGATACAATGAAGACGAGTTTTTTGATAATTGAACAGCAAAAAGAATGGACCTATTTTCTCAATATGCTATTGTGGTAGCAAGAGAAGCTATAAAAGATGCAGGAATTACAGCAGAAAATACAGATATGACGAGGGTAGCTACCATTATTAGTACAGGAATAGGTGGTCTTGGAACGATAGAAAAAGAAAATAGGAATTTAGTAGAAAAAGGACCAGATAGAGTTTCTCCTATGTATATTCCAATGTCTATTGTAAATATGGCAACTGGAAATGTAGCTATCGATTTAGGTTTAAAAGGAGAATCTTTCTGCGTAGTAACAGCATGTGCTAGTGGAACACATTCTATAGGAGAAGCTTATAGAATGATAAAACATGGCTACCAAGATGCAGCAGTAGCAGGGGGAACAGAAGCCTCTATTACACCAACAGGAATTGCAGGTTTTAGCAATATTAAAGCGTTAACACAAGCAGAAGATGTAACAAGAGCAAGTATTCCATTTGACAAAGAAAGAAGTGGATTTGTTATGGGAGAAGGTGCTGGAGTTTTAGTATTAGAAGAATATGAGCATGCAAAAAAGAGAAATGCAAAAATTTATGCAGAAGTAGTAGGATATGGAGCAACTTCAGATGCTTACCATATTACTTCTCCATCACCAGACGGAGAAGGTGCAGCAAGAGCAATGACAAATGCTATGAAAGAAGCAGGAATTAACCCAGAGCAAGTTACTTATATTAATGCACATGGTACTTCTACTCATTTAAATGATTTAGGAGAGACACTTGCTGTAAAATTAGCTTTTGGAGAAGCTGCAAATAAAGTAATGATGAGTTCTACAAAAGGAAATACAGGACATTTATTGGGTGCTGCCGGAGGAGTGGAAGCAGTAGCTTGTGTAAAAGCAATAGAAGATAGTTTTGTACCACCAACAATAGGATACAAAGTGCCAGACGAAGAATGTGATTTAGATATTGTGCCAAACAAAGGTAGAAATCAAAAAATAGCTTATGCTATGTCTAATTCTTTAGGATTTGGAGGCCACAACAGTTCTATCTTATTTAAAAATATAGAAGAGTAGGAGGAAGCAGATGAATTACGAGGATATCAAAAAATTAATAGAAGATATGGGAAATTCTAAAATTGATGCTTTAGATATAGAGTTTCCAGATGGAGTAAAAATTAGTATGAAAAAGAACACTGCACCTGTAGCACAAGTTCCGCAAATAGCAATGCCAAAAGAAAATGTACAAGTGCAAAATGTGCAAATAGATACCACAGCAGCAAAAGAAGAGAAAAAAGATGAAAAAGTAATAAAATCACCAATGGTAGGTACTTTTTATGCTAGTAATTCTCCAAAAGAAGAACCTTTTGTAAAAGTAGGAGATAAAGTAAAAAAAGGACAGGTAGTATGCATTGTAGAAGCTATGAAATTAATGAATGAAATTGAATCAGAATATGATGGTGAAATTGCAGAAATTTGTGTTTCTAATGAAGAAATGGTAGAATATGGAACACCATTATTTAAATTAAAATAAAGGAGAAAAAATATGTTAGATATTAAACAAATTATGGAGATTATTCCACAAAGAGCACCATTTTTAATGATAGATAGAGTAGAAGAATTAGTGCCAGGACAAAGCTGTATTGCTTATAAAAATGTGTGTATCAACGAACCACATTTTGCAGGACATTTTCCAGGAAACCCTATCATGCCAGGTGTATTAATTGTAGAAGCATTAGCACAAACAGGAGCAGTAGCCATTCTTTCCATGGAAGAGAATAAAGGAAAAAATGCTTTGTTTGGAGGAATTGATAAATTACGTTTTAAAAAACAAGTAGTTCCAGGAGATGTATTAAAATTAGAAGTACATATTATCAAACAAAAAGGTCCTGTAGGTGTAGGAGAAGCCATTGCTACAGTAGACGGAAAAGTGGCTGCAAAAGGAGAACTTACTTTTGCGATTGTATAGGAAAGAAAGGATGAAACATACATGCTAAAAAAAGTTTTAATTGCTAATCGTGGAGAAATAGCAGTTAGTATTATAAGAGCTTGTAGAGAATTGGGAATTAGTACAGTAGCGGTTTACTCTGAAGCAGATAAAACAGCCTTACATAGGAGCTTAGCGGATGAAGCTGTTTGTATTGGACCTGCACCTTCTGCTAAAAGTTATTTGAATATAAAAGCAATTATAGAAGCAGCATGCTTAACAGGATGTGATAGTATTCATCCTGGCTTTGGCTTTTTATCAGAAAATAGCCATTTTGCAAAAATATGCGAAGAAATCGGTATTAAATTTATTGGTCCTTCTCATATGCTAATCTATTTATTAGGAAATAAATCAAAAGCAAAACAAACCATGAAAAATGCAGGAGTACCAGTAGTACCAGGTTCAGACGGACTAGTAAATAGCAAAAAGGAAGCCATAGAAATTGCAAAACAAATAGGATATCCTGTTATGTTAAAAGCATCTGCTGGAGGTGGCGGCAAGGGAATTCGTATTGTAAGAGAAGAAGAAGAAATAAAAAAAGCTTATGACCTTGTGAAGCAAGAAGCTTCTGCCTCTTTTGGTGATGATAGCTTGTATATGGAAAAATATATTGAAAAACCACGCCATGTAGAAATTCAAATTTTGGGTGACGAGTATGGAAATGTAGTGCATTTAGGAGACAGAGACTGTAGCTTGCAAAGAAGAAATCAAAAAATGTTAGAAGAATCTCCAAGCCCTGCTATTTCTGAAAAAACAAGAAAGAAAATGGGAGAAGTAGCTGTAAAGGCAGCAAAAGAAATTGGATATTATAATGCAGGAACCATAGAATTTTTAGTAGATAAAGACCAAAATTTTTATTTCATGGAAATGAATACTAGAATACAAGTAGAACATCCCGTTACAGAATTAGTAACTGGTATCGATATGATAAAAGAACAATTAAAAATAGCATCAGGAGAAAAATTGTCATTTGCGCAAAAAAATATTACATTTACAGGTCATAGTATGGAAGTAAGAGTAAATGCAGAAAATCCACGTAAAAACTTTATGCCTTGTCCAGGTAAAATAACAGAATTGCACTTGCCAGGTGGAAATGGAATTCGTGTAGATACAGCTATTTATGCAGGTTATACAGTACCACAAACCTATGACTCTATGCTAGCCAAAATTATTGTACACGCAAACACAAGGGAAGAATGTATTCAAAAAATGAAAAGTGCTTTAGGAGAATGTGTGATAGAAGGAATTGATACTAATATAGATTTCTTGTTACAAATATTAGAAAATAAAGATTTTGTAGAAAATCATTATGATACCTCTTTTATAGAAAAAGAATTTCAATTTGTAAAATAAAAACAAAAGAAATGATGGAAGGCGTAAGAAAGCTTTCCATCATTTCTTTTGTTTTAGGACACTTATACTTTAGTGTGAGAGAAAGATCTGACATTGAATTTTTCTATAGCCTTTCTTCTCACAAATTTTGGCAAATGCCAATTGGGAATGCTAGTAAAAACTCCACAATGAGGACAACGAAAGGTATAGGAAAATTCTTGCAGATTACTTTTAGAAATAAAAATATCATCAACCGATAATAAAAGAACCTTTCCACAACCTTTGTAGTTTTCTCCTTTTCCAGTACAACATTCTGTAAGTGTCCATTCTCTTTCTTTGTTCGGATTCATATTTCCTCCTGTAAAAATACAACAGCAATATTAGCTACAAAAATAATTATAGCACAAATTATGTAAAATTGCAATAAATATCGACTAAAAGAAAACTATAACTTCTTAAATTTTCTCCTTACTTTTTTAGCAATAAATTGAGAAAAAGCATTAGCACTACCTATGGAAAAAGCAGATTTATTCACTAAGAAAGAATAATCTTTATTATAATATAAATAAAAATAATCGTCAGTCTCATAAACACGATATAACATCCAATAAGGAATTTGTGATTTTTGTGAAATTTCTATTATGCAAAAATATTTTTCATAAAAATAAAAAGTAATTTCAGCAGTAGAGGGTTTACTTTGTTTTTGGCTTATTCTATTTTTTTCTTTTTTTAATAAATGAGTAGGATAAATAAAACGCCAAGCTAAAAAAAGAAGAAGGACACCTATAAAAAGAAAAGCTTGTAAAAAGAAACTTTCATAAAAAAGCATACCTATAAATACTAGTAAAATCAAACATATGAAGGTACTAGAAATATAATAGGATGCTCCATATATAGATTCATGAAATTGCAGAAAAGTTTCATATGCCTGGTTAGTATACAATGTTGTATTTTTGAAAAACAGTTTCATAAAAAGCTCCTTTCATAAAGATAATTTTATTATAGCATATATTCTTAAAAATGACATTTTTTTTACAAATGTCCCATTTAACCCTGACTTAAGTGGGACACTTTTTGAATAAAAAGTGGAAAATTGTCAATAATAAGAGAAAGAAGGAAGTGAAAAGAAAAATGAAGTTATCATGGATAAAATTGGAAAATGACCATCAAAATTTTAAAGTAGCAGAAAAGTTAGGAATGCATGTAGAACATTTACAGTTCCCAGAACAAGTAGACAAAAAATTAGAAGAACTTGTGAAACAAAACTATGATACTATTATGATAAGCAATGAATTAGCTAGTTTTTCAGAAGATATTGTAAAGAAGTATCAAAAAGAAAACAGAGTTAAAATCATAATTAGTCCTAGATAGTCATAGAATAAAGCAAAAGGATGAAGGAGAGTATGTTTTGAACTTTTATCAAGAAGAAGTTATGCTAAAGAAAAAACAAGAAGTGGCAGAAGAATTAAATCATCTTCTTTATCAAGAAAAGAATAAAAGAAATGTGAAAGAATATGTTTTTTTGTGTGTGGGTAGTGATAAAATGACAGGAGATTGTTTTGGGCCATTAGTAGGATCAAAATTGGAAAAATCTTTTGAAAATTATCAAATCTTTAATATTCACATACTGGGAACACTCAAGAACCCCGTTTGCTATCAAAATATGGTAGAAATAGTACAAAAAATAAAAAACATAGAGAATGAAACATGTGTTATTGTTATAGATGCAGCACTTTCCAGAGAAGAAAATGTAGGAAAAATATATATTTCACAGCAAAAAACGGTATTAGGAAAAAGTATAGGAAAACAGAAAATAGCAATAGGAGATATTAGTATTAAAGCAGTAGTAGCAAAGGATTTAAAAATTCCTATACATAATTTTCAAATGCTACAAAATATATCTTTACAATTTGTTATGAATATGGCAGAAATAGTAGCAGATAGTATTTTTGAAGTAATGAAATATACTTAAAAAACACGTATAAAGGAAAAAAAATTGGAAAAAATCTATATAAACCATTAGAAAGGAAGCGTTTATATGGAAATGAATCCAATGAAAAATATGATTGTGTTGAAGAATTTGCCTTCTAATATTGTAGAAGAAGCATTTGTGATATTAAAAGAAAATGTAAAAATACATACAGTAGAGATAGCAGATAAAAAGGGGAGTAAAGAAAAAAGGCAAGTTTCTAAACAAGATTCTATTATTAAAGAAGCGGAAATGCTCATTTCACAATATGTAGATTCATTAAATGAAAAAGAGAGTAAAACAAAAAATGAAAATAAAAAAATGTTAGATAAATATAAAAAAATGAAAGCAATTACTATATTTTTAAGTATTTTTTCAATACTTAGTACAATAGTATTATTAGCAGGATGAAACATAAGAGGTAAGCAGAGCTTAAGCCTCTTTTTTTACGTAATAGAAAATTTCTCTGAAATTCCTATTGCATAAAAAATATAATATAAATTTTATTAATTACTCTTGTTCTAAAACAAAAACCTACGAATATACATGAACAAAGAATGCAAAGGAAGAGGTGTTTTTTTGGAAAGGACGATGAGTGCAGAAGAAAGAATAAGAAGAGCAGAAGAAATTTATCAAAACAGGAAAAGGACAAGGGAAAGTGGGGTAAGAGTTTCAACTTCCCAAGTAAAAACAAGTGAAAAACCAGAGTATAATTTATATAAAAAACTAATTTTACAAATAGCAATCTGTTTAGTTATCTATTTTATCTTTTATTTAATTAAAAATTCTAATTATTTGTTCTCAGAAGATGTCATTCAGAAAACAAAGGAATTTTTATCTTATGATATCAATTTTCAAAATGCGTATCAAGAATGTATAGAGTTTTATCAAAAGCATGTGCAAGGATGGTTAGAGAAAGATGGACAGGAAAATTATATAACTAATGAAGTGGTAAAGGAACAAGTTAATAGCCAAGTAGAAGACACTAATACAATACAAAATGATATCAATACAGAAACAACCAATATGCAAAATGAAGTAGTTCAAACAAGTGGTGGAATAGGTGGAGCAGAAGAGACACAGACAGTTACATTGAGTCAAATGGAAATAGACGCCAATGATATAAAAGCAAATTATAGTTTTGTATTACCACTTAAAGGAACAATAACATCGCGTTATGGTCCTAGACAGGCTACAGAAATTGTATCTGCTAATCATGCGGGGATTGATATAGGAGTAAATGCAGGAACTGTATTTGTAGCAGCAATGGAAGGGACAGTAACGAGTGTTTCTTCTCAAGGAGACTATGGCAATCATGTCTACATCCAAAATGGAGATGTAGTAACACTATATGCACATTGCCAAACTATTTATGTAAAAGAAGGAGAAACAGTTTTTCGAGGACAACAAATTGGAGAAGTAGGTTCTACAGGCAGAGCTACAGGTCCACATTTACATTTTGAAATAAGAAAAGATGGTAGAACAGTAAATCCAGAATATGTGTTGTCTTTTACAGCATAGAGAAAGGGATGAATGGAATGCAAATTAAATTAAATTTAAATATTTTTATTTTTCTGGTTATCTTTCTTCTTACAAGACAAATCGAAATCTATGGTATATTAATGCTGTTTGCTGTGATTCATGAGTTTACACATATGTTAGTGGGAATTTTGCTAGGATTAAAACCTAAGACTTTTACAATAATGCCATTAGGCTTTTCAATAGGGTTTGAAGTAGATTACATAGATTATAACAAAAAAGTAAGAGAAGGAACTTTTTTATGTATTAAAAAAATAATAATTGCTTTAGCAGGACCTATCATGAATTTTGCATTTGTTATTTTCTTCTTATTGGTAAACACTACTTTTTTGGGAATAGACAGATATCTTGTGGTCTATAGTAATTTACTAATAGGAATATTTAATTGTATTCCGCTATATCCATTAGATGGAGGAAGGGTAGTAAAGAATATATTACATATAAAATACGGATTAGAAGAAGCAGAAAAATGGAATCATATCATTTCGCATATGACAATAGCCATTTTAACAGCAGTTGTTAGTATTGTAATTTTATATATTAGAAATATAGCCATATTATTTATCTTGGCATATTTATGGGGACTATTTTTGATAGAAAGTAAAAAATATAGGAGCAAAAAGAAGATCTATGAAGCATTAGATAAAATAAAAAATCAAAAAGTAGTAGAAATAAAGTAGATAATATGTAAATTTTATTGGAAAATGCTTGTGTTTTAGGAATTTTTGTGATACAATACCATTGTTGTAAAAATAAAAATTAATTTTTACATCCTTACTTATTCAAAAAGAATAGGTTATTTATCCAAAAGGAGGTGAAAAATAATGAATAAATACGAGAGTGTTATCATTATTAATCCAAATCTTGATGAGGATGCTACAAAAGCAGTTGTAACAAAATTCACAGATTTGATTAATACAGACGGAAAAGTAGAAAAAGTAGAAGAATTAGGAAAGAAAAAATTAGCATACGAAATTAAAAAAAATACAGAAGGTTATTATGCAGTATACTACTTTGAAGCAAATCCAAATTTAATTGGAGAACTTGAAAGAAATTACAGAATTACCGATGAAGTAATAAAATTTATGACAATTAAAAACGAAGATTAGGGGCTTTTCTAAAAGAAAGGTTAAGGTGCGTGAGATGAATAAAGTTATTTTAATGGGAAGATTAACAAGAGATCCAGAAGTAAGGTATACACAATCTAATAATACGCTAGTTGCGTCTTTTAGTTTAGCAGTAAATAGGAGATTTGTAAGACAAGGAGAAGAGAGACAAGCTGATTTTATCAATATTGTAGCGTGGAGTAAATTAGGAGAATTCTGTAGTAAATATTTTAAAAAAGGACAACAAGTAGGTATTATAGGAAGAATTCAAACGAGAACTTGGGATGATGAACAAGGGCAAAAGCATTATGTAACAGAAGTGGTAGCAGAAGAGGCATATTTTGCAGATAGTAAAAGAGAACAGGATGCTAGTGGAACTTTTGATGCAACTTTTGGTGCGATGCCAGATGTGGCAAATCAAAGTTCAGATTTTGCAGTATCTTCAGGAGATGACCTACCATTTTAAACAAGTAAACAAAGTCGGTTAGGGGGGATAAAGATGGCAGACAAGAAGCAAAAAAGAAATAATAGAAACAATAATGTGGATGACGATTTCAATCCAAGATTTAGAAAAGTAAGAAAAAAAGTATGTCCTTTATGTGCTGATAAAAACTTTGTATTAGATTATAAAAATGCAGACCAATTAAAGAAATTTATTAATGATAAAGGAAAAATCTTACCAAGAAGAGCAACAGGTGCTTGTGCGAAGCATCAAAGAGATATTACTATTGCTGTAAAAAGAGCAAGACAAATTGCTATACTTCCATTTACACAAGAGTAATGAAAAAAACTATAAATAGGGGCTAGATAAACACAAAAAAGAATTGTGTTTATTTAGTCTCTTTTTTGTTTTCTAAATATGGTGAATATCTATTTATGGAATAAAAATCCCTCTATATAAAAAGAAAGGAAAGATGAAAAATGAAAAAAATAAAGAAAAGTATAGTTTTTAGTTATTTGATAATACAACTATTCATGATGATAATTCCTATTACTAGTGTACAAGCTAATATTGCAGAAGGAGATATTATTACTCTACAAGGAGATCACAAATGCGATCCTTTATTGGAATATTGGATGACAGATTATAAAAGATGGAGTTATAAAGTGGTTTGGTATGTATACTATCAAGATAAAGATAGTCAGCAGAAATATCCAGCATTTTGTATTGAACCAAAGAAAAATGGAATAGGAACAGGATATGATTCCTATCAAGCAACTTTAACAAAAGAGAAAGATAATGGAATTTGGCGTATTTTGAATAAAGGCTATATGGGGAGTAAGTACACAGATTGGAATTTAGAATGTGATGATGATTTTTATACAGCAACAAAAGTAGCTTTGCATAGCTTTGTAGAAAAAATAAAGCCAAAAGATAAATATATTTTAGGAACAAGAGTCGCAGATGGAAATTCTGTAGAAGAAATACAAAGAAGAGCAAAAAAAGTTTTAGAAGTAGCACAAGTATTATATGATTATGGTTTAACAGGGAAAGAAACATATCAAAAACCAAATGTAACAATTCATCAAAAAGGAGAACAAAAAAGGCAACAAATAAATGGAGAAGATTATTTAGTACAAGAATATACTGTACAAGCCAATAGACAATTAGTATCTTATGAGGTTTCTATTTCTAATTTTGTTTCAGGAACAAAAATTTTAAATTCTAGTAATCAATCACAAAATAAATTTACCATTTCTAATTTTAAAATAGCAGTACCTATTCAAAATATTAAGCAAGATTTTGAAGGTAATATTTCTGTTTTAAATGCACAAGTAAAAACAAATCCTATTTATTACTGTACTAGTAGCATACAAAATGCACAAAACTATGTTACTTATTGTGCAGGAATAGAAGGTACACAAGCAGGTACAAAGATGAGAGTAGAGGTAAATCCTAGTACTCT
>CALXAQ010000148.1 GCA_944386335.1 uncultured Clostridia bacterium
TTTAAAATTTGAAAATTTACTTTTCACTATATAGAATGTACAAAGTCTCAAAAAATAAACTGGAAATTTTTTGAAGTAACAAAAAATAGGAAATAACAAATTTTCTATAAAATAAAAAACAGGAACCCATTCCTTGTCTTTTCGTTAGTTAAGACAAAAAATCCATTCCTGTTTTTTTATAAAATAACTATTTTCCAACCATTTGTCTTTCTGCTGTTTCAATTAGTTTTCTAACCATGTTACCACCAATTCTACCAGCATCTCTTGAAGATAAATCACCATTATATCCATCTTTTAAAGTTACACCAACTTCTGAAGCAACTTCATATTTGAATTTATTTAAAGCTTCTCTTGCTTCTGGAACTACTTTGTAATTAGAATTTGTCATTATTTTCACCTCCTAGAATATATATTCTGTTGATAAGAAAAAACAAAAATTGTTTTTTCATTACTTAGCATGTACGAAAAAATAGAAAATAAACTGGAAATTTTTAAAAAAATGTAGAAAAAAGTGGAAAAACATGTTATGATTATTTTCTACCTTTATAGGGAAAAGTAATTGTATCAAATAGGGAAATATGATAAAATGCAAAGGAAAAGGAGAAAATAGAAAAATGTATCAATTAATTGCCATTGATTTAGATGGAACATTATTAAATTCTTATGGTGAAGTTTCAGAAAAAAATAAAAAGAGTATTCAAAAAGCAGTAGAGAAAGGAATACAAGTTGTGTTTACTTCAGGAAGACCAATTGCTTCAGTAAAAAGTTTAGCATTAGAATGTGGTTGTGGACCTTATATTATATGTGGAAATGGAGCTATTACATACAATATTGAGCAAGACAAAATTGTATATAATCGTTTTTTAGAAAAAGCAAAAGTACTGCAAATTATAAAAATATGTGAAGAAAACAGTATTTTTTATGCTTTATATAGAGAAGATTGTATTATTGCAAAATCCCTTAATTATAATATACTCTTTTTTTATCAAGAAAATACAAAAAAACCAGAGGATAAAAAAGTAAGAATTAATTTAATGCAGAATATATATGATTATATACAACAGAGTGAGAATCAAAATTATCTAAAAATTACAATATGTGATGAAAATCCTATTGTTTTTAAAAGTATTATGCAAAGATTAAAAACTGTGAAAAATGTCGATGTTTTAGAAGTAGCACATATGTCAAGAAAGATGATTAAAGATGGAACAAAAGATATACAAGTAGAATATCATTATACGGAAATTACAAATCAAAATGTAGATAAGTGGGGGGCTATTGAAAATTTAGCAAAACAATTACAAATAAAAAGAGAAGAAATTATGGCCATTGGAGATAATATGAATGATGTAGAGATGATAAAGAATGCTGGATTAGGTGTAGCTATGGGAGAAAGTAATCCAACGGTAAAACAATGTGCAGATAAAATAGTAGCAGATAATGACCATGATGGAGTAGCACAAGCTTTAAACTTTGCAATTTAGGGACGTTCCTTAAATTACAAAGGCAAAAACTACAAGAATAAAATAATGCAAAAATGCACACTCTTAAATAGAGGGGGTGCATTTTTATGGAACAAGAACAAAAAAGATATGCACGTTCTATAGACTCCTATGAAAATATGCAAGAAGATGTAACAAAATATGGAGAATTTGTTTCTTCTTATTTTGCATGGCTTACATTAGATAAACAGAAAAAATTAGCAAAAAGAATGGAAGATATGACAAAATAAGTTTAAGTAAAATAAAAAGTTAGGAAAGCTAAAATATTAGAGTATCTTAACTTTTTATTTTTTAATAAACTAAATTTATAGAATATATTTTATTTACTATTCTATGGTGCCAAATTTAGAAAAAGGCCAAAATCTAATCCAAACAATACTTTCTATTTTTTCAAAAGGAATAATATCTCCTTTTTTTGGAAGCTGATGCATATTATTTTCCTTCTTTCCATTTAATTTTTATAAAATTTCTTCTTTAAAAGGAATAAAACGATAAACAGCTTCTGCAAATCCGCCTTCTTCCACAGAACGGGTAGTAGTATAGGTAGCTACTTCTTTTAGTTCTTTATAGGCGTTTTGCACAGCTACTCCAATACCCGAAGATTGTAACATATCAATATCGTTTAAATTATCTCCAATAGATAAAATTTCTTCTTTGTTTAAGTGCAAGTATTTTCTAAGTGTCTGCAAAGCAGAACCTTTACTAACTGCTAAAGGTGAAATATCTAAATATTCGTATTCTTTATTAATAACGGTATCTTTATAATTACCATATTTTTGAATAGAGACAATAGTTAAATGTACTAGTTGCTCTAATTCTCTTTTTATATTTCTTAAAGAGGATGGACTCGATATAACTAATTTTAAAATGGGAGTTTTTTCTTTTGTAAGATAGGTTGATAAACTTTCTACTAAGTGAATTTGAAGTTGGTTAGGAAATAATATGGAATTGCGAAGGTCCATATAAACTAATTTTTCAGTTAAGATACTATTTTCTGTATAAGCATGTACATGCAGATGATGTCTTTTAGCAATAGAAAGACAAGTTTGAATTTCTTCTAAGGATAGTACTTTTTTTGCTATCTCTTCTCCAGTTTGCAAGTTGATAATTTGACTTCCGTTGCCAAAAATACCATAACTCGCATGAAAACTTTTGCAAAAGTCCTTACTTAGAGCATAAGTTTTTCCAGTACAAATTACAAAATTGGTATGAGAAGTATGTAAATCGTTTATTGCTTTTAAGTTTTCCTTTGAAATGTGATGGTTAT
The DNA here is from genome assembly GCA_944386335.1 of uncultured Clostridia bacterium. Lineage (GTDB taxonomy): Bacteria > Bacillota > Clostridia > TANB77 > CAG-508 > UMGS1663. Next base: position 2,770 of record CALXAQ010000148.1, read on the forward strand.
AGTCTACAATAGTGCCATCTAAATCACTCACAATTAATTTAATCATAAGCATCCCTCTCTTATTCGTATGGTATATAGTATAGCGAAAAATAGAAAAAAAGTAAATGGTTTTTAAAATAATCATAAGACAATTTTCTTGCGATGTAATTTCTTTTGTGATATAATTTGACAAGTAAAAAACAGAAGATTTACACAGTAGGAGGGAAAAAAGTGGATAAAATACAGAAATTTTTAGTGAATCAGGGGAAAATCAATGTAGTAGTAGCATCTACCACAGAATTAGTAGAAGATGCAAGAAATATAAAAGATTTAAGCCCAACAGCTACAGCAGCATTAGGAAGAACTTTAACTATGGGTGTATTGATGGGAAGTACATTAAAAGCAAAAGAAGATACGATTACTATACAAATAAAAGGAAATGGACCTATTGGTGGAATAACAGTAGTGGTAAATCAAGAATTGCAAGTAAAAGGGTATGTCTGTGAACCAAAAGTAGATGTACCAGTAAGGGAAGATGGAAAACTAGATGTAGGAAGGGCAGTAGGAAAAGAAGGTTTTTTATATGTAATTAAGGATTTAGGTTTAAAGGAACCATATGTGGCATTAAGTAAATTAATTTCAGGAGAAATTGCAGAAGATTTTGCAAGTTACTTTTTAACTTCAGAGCAAAAAAATACAGCAGTAGCATTAGGGGTATTAGTAGATAAGAATGGAGTGAGAAAGAGTGGTGGTTATATGATTACTGCAATGCCAGATGCTACTGTGGAAGAGATTTCTAAAGTAGAAGACGCATTAAAAAAAGCAAAACCAATTAGTCAAATGTTAGATGAAGGAAAAAACTTAATAGAGATAGTAAAAGAAATTACAGGTACCAACGAAGAAGATATACAAAAATTAGGGGAGGAAAGACCAACATACCATTGTAATTGTAGCAAAGAGAAAATGGAAAAGGCATTGTTAGCAATAGGAAAAGAAGAATTAGAAGATATAATCCAAACAGATAAAAAAGTAGAAATGACTTGTCAGTTTTGCAATAAAACTTATACTTTTTTGGAAGAAGAACTAAAGAAAATGATAGAAAAATAAGGAGGAAAAAATATAAAATGTACTTAATAGTAGGATTAGGAAATCCAGAAGAAGAATATAATCATACAAGGCATAATATGGGATTTCATGTAATAAATCAGTTAGCAAAAAAATATGACATTAGTATGAATAGAAAAAAATTTGAAGGAATTTATGGAGATGGAAAAATAGGAGAAGAGAAAGTTTTATTAGTAAAGCCACAAACTTATATGAATGCAAGTGGAAAATCTATTATACAATTTATGCACTTTTATAAGTTGGAGCCAGAAAATTTAATTATTATTTATGACGATATGGATGTAGAACCAGGAAAGATAAAAATACGAAAAAAAGGTAGTCCAGGTAGCCATAATGGTATGAAATCAGTTATACATGAGGTAATGTCACAAGAAATACCAAGGATTAGAGTGGGAATAGGTAGACCAGAAGAACAAAATCAAATGATAGAATATGTTATAGGAGCAATAGGAGAAGAAGAAGAAAAAGAATTAGAAAAAGGTGTAGAAAAAGCAACCGAAGCAATAGGAGCTATTTTAGAAACAGGAATAGATAAGGCAATGAATCAATACAATGCTTAAGGAAAGGGATAGAAAATGCGAGAAATTTTTATAGAAGAGCAAAATAGAGATAGAAAAATAGCACTAGTAGAGGAAGGAATTTTAAAAGAATTTTATCAAGAGACAGAGAATAAAGAACGAATGGAAGGAAATATCTACTTAGGAAAAGTAAAAGACATTTTACCAGGAATGCAAGCGGCTTTTGTAGATATTGGATTAAAAAGAAATGCTTTTATTCACATGAAAGATATTATTCCTAAAGTAAGTAATGAAACAGGAAATAAGCAAGAAAGTTTAGAAAAATATAGAATACAGGACTATATAAAGCAAGATAAAAATATATTAGTACAAGTAAAAAAAGATAGTAGTGATGCTAAAGGGGCTAGAATTACTTGTCATATACATATTCCAGGAAGATTTGTAGTACTTGTAACAGAAAATGAATTTATTACAATTTCTCAAAAAATTGCAGATAAGAAAGAAAAAGAAAGATTAATACAAATTACACAAAATATGTTAAAAAACATAAAAAAACCACGAGAAAGAATGGGATTCATTATAAGAACAGCAGCACAAGGAATAGAGGAAAAGGAATTACAAGAAGACATTTCTAAGTTAGTAGCTATATGGAGAAAAATGCAAGAAGGAAAAGAAAGCAAAGATGTGCCCAAAATCTTATATCAAAGAGGTTCTATTTTGCAAAAAATGCTATTAGACTTTATAGATCAAGGAATTCATAAGATAATAGTAAATGAAGAAAAAATAAAGAAAGAAATAGAAGAGGAAATTAAAAAAATACAATATAAAGAAAATACAATTATAATAGAAGTACAACAAAATATTTGGGATAGATATCAGTTAGCAAAACAAATAGAAAAAATACAAGATAGAAAGATATGGCTAAATTGTGGAGGTTTTATTACTATTGATAAAACAGAAGCACTAACGGCAATAGATGTAAATTCTGGCAAATATACTGGAAAGAAAAGCTTAGAAGAAACGGTATTAAAAGTAAATGCAGAAGCTAGCAAAGAAATAGCAAAGCAATTACGACTTCGCGATATTGGTGGCATTATTATGATAGATTTTATAGATATGCAAGAAGAAACAAGTAGAAAAAAGATTGTGAAATTGTTAGAGGAGAGTCTAAGAGAAGACAGGAGTAAAACACAAATTGTAGAGTTTACTAAACTGAGTTTATTAGAAATGACCAGAAAACATATCTGGAATCATCCATAAATAAAAAAATAGAAAGGAGAAAGAAAAAATGGAATTATCATTTATTTTACCGTTTTTAGGAGTAGTATTAGTAGGATTTATAATACTAAAAATTTTAGCACTTCCAATGAAAATTATTATAAAGCTATTAATCAATGCTTTAGTAGGAGGAATCATTTTATGGGTTATTAATTTGATTGGAGCAGGGTTTGGTTTTACTATATTACTAAATTGGGTTACTGCATTGGTAGTAGGTATTTTAGGTGTGCCTGGAGTAATTTTGGTAGTGCTATATCAAATGTTCTTTATGTAAAATTGATAAAAAATAATACAAAATGCGAAATGGAAAATTAGTTTTACCAATAGCATTTTGTATTATTTTTTATGAGTATTTAGCTTTTTAAGAATTTTCTAATAGCTTTTTAATTTCTTCATGTCTTTTAATTTTTTGTGTAGTAGTTTTTATAAGAGGTTCCTCTGTTACAGTTAATTCTCTAATATATTTGTAAGCTGGCATAGATTTGTTAATTTTATTTCTAATGTCTTGCCAAATAATGTCATGATAATCCTTTACTTCTTTATCAGTGAACATTTCCTTCATAACATCTGCATGGTAGACTATTTTAGTACATAGTGTTAAATCACCATCTTTTGGATCTGGTTTGCCATATACAATGCTTTCAGAAACATAGGGAAGTTGATTGATTAAAATTTCTAATTCTTCTGGATAAATATTTTTACCATTTTTTAATACAATAACATCTTTTTTTCTGCCAGTAATAAATAAAAATCCATCTTTATCAAAATAACCCAAATCTCCAGTATAAAACCAACCATTTTTTAAAACTTCGTTAGTAGCTTCTTCATTCTCATAATAGCCAAGCATAATAGTAGGACCTTTTGCCTTAATTTCTCCAATGCCTTCTTCATTTGGTTGGTCAATAGCAAGTTCAATGCCAGGAAGGGCAAAACCAACAGATCCTAGTTTTTTATACTTATCATTTTCACCTGCTAGAACAGGAGAAGTTTCTGTTAAACCATAACCTTGTAATAAATTAATACCTAAATCCAAAAATCCTTGAATAGCATCTTTATTCATAGGGGCACCACCTGCAATTAACATACGAAGATTAGGAGCAAAGGCATTTAAAATCTGCTTAAAAACTTTCCTTCTAATGTCAATACCAAACTTTAGTAAGAAACGAACTAATTTAGACATGATGTTTACTAATTTAGTTTTTCCTTGTTCATCAATTGTTTTACGTATTTTTTTATACATGATTTCCAACATTAAAGGAACGCAAACAAATCCAGTAATATGATATTCCTTTAAATTAGTAGCTACATGTCTAATGCCATCACAAAAAGCTATGGTAATTCCACAATAAGTGCCATATAAAAAGGTACAACTCGACTCAAAGGTATGATGCAATGGTAAAAAGGATAAGAAAGTATCATCCTTTGTTACTTTTGCCATTTGAGCAAGAGCATAAATATCAGCACAAATATTGGCTTGTGATAAACTAACAGCTTTAGAAATAGCAGTTGTACCAGATGTAAATAACATAATAGCCATTTTTTGATTATCAATAGTAATAGAATGGTAACTAGTATCACCATTCGCTAAGAGTTGTTTCCCTTCTTCAATTAATTGAGAATAGCTTAAGAAATTTGATTCAGAAGAAGGAAAATCCATGCAAATAAAATAAGACAAGTGACTTGATTTCTCCTTTTGTAATTTTTGAAAACTAGAAATATATTCTTTATCAAAAATAACAGCATCTGCTTCACTTCTTCTTATCAAATTTTCTAATTCATTAGCAGGAAGAGATTTATCTAATGGTACTACTATCATATCAGCAGTAGTAATAGCTAAATAACTAACACACCATTCGTAACGATTAGGTGCTATAATAGCAACTCTTTTTTTTCTTAAACCCATTTGAAGTAATTTTGTGCCAAGTGATTTAATATCTTCTACAAATTGTTTATAAGTAATTTGAATGTAATCTTTTGATTTTGGTTCTAACTTATATTCAAAAGCTAGCTTATCAGCATATAAATTTTCATAACGTTGAACTAATTCTCGAAAATCATGAATTGGTTCAGCTTTGTATAATACTCTTCTTTTATCTTCCAATGTAAAGACCCCTTACTATTCTATTTTAATTAAGAGTATTGTATAACAAAAATGGGGAAAATGCAACGAATATTCAAAAACTTACCAAAGGAATTGTATACAAAAAGAAAGAAAGGCTTTCCATTGGAAAGCCTTAAAGATATGCATAAAATAGATATTTAGAAACATTGTAGTCCAGATTGACTAGGAAAGCTTAAAGCAAATTTGCGTATATCTTGCAAAACAGAAGTTGGATAATCTAATTTAGCAATATTATTGTAATTGCTTATCTTATGTGCGTGAAGAAACGTGGCATGATTTTGTTCTCTTAAATTTACAATCTCATATTCGGAAATACAAAGTTTATATTTTTCTTTATAAGTGATAATGAGAACTTTGTCATTTACTTTTAAAGAAATCATGTTTTTAGCAAAAGGTTTTTTTATATTGTTTTTGCTATCCATAACTACATAGGCAATTTTAAAAGTATCTGGTAGGGTTAAAATAAGAAATTTACCCTCTACAGAGACGTTGTCTAAAGTAGTATCTCCAGTGACATATTGAAGGTTTTTTTCAATTTCTTCAACATCATAAGAAGTAATAGAGATATTTTCTTCTGATGATGGAATTTCTTCTTTATTAGGTAAAGTAAGAGAATTGTTTACTAATAAATAAGGAATTCCATAGGCTTTAGCTTTGTTAGCAAGAGCATTATCCGCAGTACAAAGGTAGGTATTCTCCTTTTCTTTACAAAAAGCAATTAAATTATCGTCTGTATAAGTGCTTACTTTGGGACTCTCTACAACGTGATATTTTTCACTTTTGAAATCCTTAGCACTTTCGCTTAAAAGAAAACGAATATTTCTTCCTAAAACACCTCTATCTTTTTTTAAACGATCAAATTCTGCGATAACATCTAAAGTAAGAATAATGGAAGCATACTGTAAAACCAAATCCTTTATATTCAAGTGATCTAATGCAGATGTATCCAATACTAATGCAGGAGCAGAATAAGAAATTTTAGAATTGATAGAACTGTTAGATGTGTTTGAGGGAGAATTGTTTTCCTTCTTGCTTTTCTGGTTATTCTCTAATTTTTGAAAAATAGAATGAGAAATTTTCTCTGAATAACGAGTTGATATCCGATATTTAATTTGTTGTATAGAAAGATTTAAACTAGAAGATATTTCCTCATAAGTCTTTCCTTCATTTGCAGCTTGGCGAATAAGCCGACTTTGCTTAAATAAGTCGTCGTTTTGCTTCATAATGGTAAATCTCCTTGTTTCTTATTTATTTTATGCCTTTGCTATCCTCCTTCCTTGGCATAATAAGTACTAAGTGCCAATAAGACATAATATTTATTTCATTATAAAGTATACATAAAACAAAGAAAATAAAGAAAGAGTAAACAAGTAATTATATATTTACATATCCCAAAATTGTCAGGAATAAATGGGACATTTTGCTTGAAAAAATATAAAAATTAAGATATGATAAGAAAAAAGAAAAGAGGATAAAAATTGAATCAGTTTTTTTGTATAATGGGGAAAAGTGCATCTGGAAAAGATACTATTTATGAAGCACTAAAAAAAGATATAAATTTACAACCATATATTCCATATACAACAAGGCCAATACGTACAGGAGAAAAACAAGGGGAAACATATCATTTTGTTACAAAAGAGCAAATGGAAGAATGGGAAAAAGAAGGTAAAGTAATAGAAATTCGTAAATATAACACTGTAGAAGGAATATGGATGTATGCAACTATTGAAGATGAACAATGGAAATTAGGAAAAGATATGTTAACAATAGGTACATTAGAATCTTATGAAAAGATGCTTTCCTATTTTGAAAAAAGTGGTATGTGGAACATAGTACCTATCTATATAGAAGTGCCAGAAGAGGAAAGAGTAAGAAGAGCACTTGTAAGAGAAAAAGCACAAAAAAATCCTAAAATCGAGGAAATGAAACGTAGATTAGAAGCAGATAATCAAGATTTTACAGAAGAAAAAATTGCACAATTAGGAATTACAAAAGAAGTAAGGTTTCAGAATTTAGATCTAAATATCTGTATTAATCGAATAAAGCAATATATACAAGAAAAAAGAATGGGAGAAAAATTATGGGGAGATCTAGAAGAAACAAAAGAAAGGTAAATAAAATAATAGTGACAATTAGTAATGAAATATTTAAAAAAATGATGATAATAATAAGTATTATTATTCTGATTTGTATAGGAATTATTGGAGTTCGTTATTGGCAAGATAAAGAAAAAATAGCAAAGCAGAAGCAAATGCTAGATAAAAAAATACAAGCCATTTTTGAGACAAAAATACAAGAAGACAGTACAGAGCAAACACAGCAAGATATTACAATTCATATGGCGATAGTAGGGGATATTTTATGTGGCAATTTGATGCTAGAAGATGCAAAAATAGGAGAAAACTATGATTTTACAAGTATGCTAGAAGGAGTAAAAGATTATACGGAGTCAGCAGATGTAACTATTGGAACAATGGAGACAAATTTTTTACAACAAGAATATTCTGGAAATCAAAAATACAATAGTCCTATATCCTTTGCACAAGCTGTGAAAAATATGGGGATAGATATAGTTTCTACTTCTCATAATCATAGTTTAGATTATGGACTAGAGGGATTAAAACAAACAAAACGAAATTTAGAAGAAATAGGGTATACTGTAGTAGGTACAAAAGAACATATGGAAGACAAAAATTATATAATACAAGAAGTAAAAGGGATAAAAATAGCTTTTCTTGCATATACCTATGGTTTTAGTAACGAAGATAGTATATTGCAAGAAGAAAAAAAATATGTTAGTGTTTTTGAAAGTAATCTAGCAAAACAAGATATACAAGAAGCAAAAACAGAAGGGGCAGAATATATTTGTGTGATGATGCATTGGGGACAAATAAATGAGACAAGGGCTAGTGAAGAACAAAAGCAAATTGCAGAAGAATTAGTACAAAATGGAGCTAACATTATTGTAGGAGCGCATCCAACGGTGGTAGAAGAAATGAAAATGATGAAAAATGCAGAAGGCGAGGATTGCTTTGTGGCTTATTCAGTAGGAAACTATATATCTTCTTTAAGTGATGAGAACTCTGAAATAGAAATGATTTTAGATATCCAGTTAAGAAAGAATATGCAAACGGAGAAAATAATATTAGAAAAAGTAAACTATACACCTATTTATGTATTAGATAATGGAGAACATGCAGAAAATAGATACACTTTAATAGATATGAAAGAAACTGCTAGAAAATATGCAGCAGGAGATACAAAAATAGTAACAAGAAAAACTTATGATAAATTAATAGAAGGATTAGAAAAATTAGAAGAAATTATTAGGAGGAAATAGTGAACGTAGGATTTATACATTTGGGATGCAGTAAAAACTTAGTAGATACAGAAATGACAATTGGCTTATTTAAAAAGCAAGGATATATCATAGTAAACGAACCAGAAAAAGCAGATATATTAGTGATTAATACGTGTGGATTTATTGCTTCAGCTAAAGAAGAAGCAATCCAAACTATCTTAGAAATGGCAGAATATAAAAAGAAAAAATGTAAATATCTAATTGTTATGGGATGTTTGGTACAGAGATATAAAAAAGAATTAGAAAAATTAATTCCAGAGGTAGATGTTTGGCTAGCCTATCAAACGTATGATACATTGTGGGAACAAATAGAGAAAAAAATAGGTGGACGAGATGAGTCAAATCAGAATATAAAATTATGTTTTATGGATAGAGTTATTACAACAGGAGAAAATTATACATACTTACGTATAGCGGAAGGTTGTAGTAATTGTTGTACCTATTGCGCGATACCATCTATTAGAGGTCCTTTTCAAAGTAGAACTATGGAAGATATTTTGCAAGAAGCTAAATCTCTAGTAGAAAAAGGATATCAAGAGCTAATTGTGATAGCACAAGATACCACAAAGTATGGAATTGATATTTATGGAGAACCAAAATTAGTAGAACTATTAAAAGAATTAGAAAAAATAAAAAACTTAAAGTGGATTCGCTTTTTATATGCCTATCCAGAGACTATTACAGAAGAATTAATACAAACAGTAAAACAGAGTAGAAAAATATGTCACTATTTTGATATACCAATACAACATATAGCAGATCCTATTTTAAAAAGAATGAATCGAAAAAGTAGAGGAGAAACTATTCGAAAATTAATAAAAAGACTAAGAAAAGAAATACCAGATGTTATTATAAGGACAACGGTAATGGTAGGATTCCCAGGAGAAACAAAAGAAGATTTTGATGAATTATATCAATTTATAAAAGAAGCAAAATTTGATAAATTAGGAGCATTTCGTTATTCTAAAGAGGAAAATACACCAGCAGCAAGACTGAAAGAACAAATTCATCCTATGACGAAGAAAAGTAGATATGATAGAATAATGCAGTTGCAACAAAATATTACAAGAGAAAATTTAGAAAATAAAGTAGGAAATACTTATGAGGTATTAATAGAAAATAAAACATTTGATGGAAAATATTATATAGGCAGAAGTTATATGGATGTGCCAGAAGTAGATGGATTCATCTATTTGCCAATGATAGATAGAACATTAAAAAATAAGTTTGTGATGTGTAAAATAACGAAAGTACAAGGTTATGACTTAATAGGAGAAATTATGTCCCAAAAATATCAGGGATAAGTGAGACATGTCCCAAAAATATCAGGGATAAGTGGAACATGTCCCAAAAATGTCAGGGATAAGTGGGACATTTTATCTACCACCCATTCCGACCGGCCACCGACCGACCACCACCGCCGCCTCCAGAGAAACCACCGCCTCCGCCTGAGCCAGAGGAATAAATAGAACCATATGTGCTAGATACGCTGTGGTTAATAGAAGAAAACAAATTAGTATTAGGAGAATGTGCTATAAAATAAAGGTAAGTATAGTGATGAGCAAGCATATAACTTTCATCCATCATCTCTGGATATACTACTTTTAATTGCTCTAATACTTTATTAGCAATACCAAATACAGTAGCGTATACTAAGTATTTTTCCCATAATACCAAAGAAGGGATATCTTTTTCTGTTATTTTAGAAAAATGTAACAAATAATTTTTTAAAGCATCTAATTGTTCTTTTTCATCTACTCCTTTTTGAGTGAGTTGTCTATAACGATTAGAAAGTATTGTAGTAAATATGCCTGCAAGGAGTGAACATATAACTATCAATATTCCTAAAATCAATAATAAGACTGAAGCCTGAAATAGAGAGATAAAAACAGAAGCGAATGGAAGAGAGAAAAATACAAGGAAAAAATAAAGTCCACTTTTACTAGCATATTGACTTTCTTCTTTTTTATGAGAATTATCATATTTCCCTTTTTCAGAAGCTGTTTTTTTTGCTTCTTTATATAAATTAGTAAATAAAAGTTTAAATTCTGTGGTATGTCTTGTAAAATAACTTTTAAACTCATCCATTGAGAACACATCTTTTTGTTTTTTCTTTTGATAAAATTTTTTTATTTTCTCAAGTGCTTGCAAACAAATAATCTCATCTTTATTTAGTGAAGAAGTATCTTTATCTGTTAAAGTAATGAGTACAGCATCTTTTTTCTTATTATTTTCTACTTCAAAAATAAGATAGCCTTTTCTACATAAATCTAAAAGACAGGCAGAAAACGTATATGTAGAAATATTAGCAGGATGATTATGATAAATAAAATCAACTTCTACAGGAGTGGAAGTTTCATCTGGAAAATCTCTAAAATATTCCAATTTTTGTGTAGGAGTAATGCGAGGCAATTTTTTTAGCAAGCGGTAATATTTTATGTTTTTTATTACCAAAAGTACAAATAGACCCCCTAAAACAAGAAAAGCTATACTAACCATTATTTGCAAAACAAATCTTCTGTTGTTAGCTTCTTCTGCCCATTTTTGTTCTTCTTCTAAAATGAAATCTAAATGAGAATCAGAAAAGATATTGGTGTTTGTTGGGAAAATAGAAGTTGGCGTTACAATACGTACTTCTAACATTGTCTCTTCTGACAAAGAATCTACTGAAAAACTGACTGTATTTTTAGAAGTTTTTTCAATAACACCATTTAATGGACCATGAGCCCACACTCTTAAATCTTCTAAATTTGTAACAGAAGAAGGCAAATTAATTCTACCAGTAACATTTTTTACAGGAATATTAGAAGTATCTCCAATAAATTGCCAATAAAATTCGCTACAATCCGCATAATTTTTTATGGCATCAGATATAACATAACGAATTTCAAAACTTCTTCTAGCGTAGCTATCATCTTCGGATACACCCCATGCAATTTCAAAAGTGCTAGTATCCGTATTTAAAGCATAAAAACAATCTTTTGTTACATGATATTGTTCTACATAGACTTCTTTAAAAGATTTATGCATTCCATTCGTAGTTTCTATTACAGAAACGTCAGAAATACCAGAATATTTTGAACTATCTCTTTTGAACGTTTTAAATAAAGTGTTGGTATCTTCTATAGAAATATCCCAATTTTCTACGACGATAGCATCACCATTTTCTTGTAAAGTTACTTGATAAGATAGATTTTCTAGTTCTAAGTCACTAGAAGCATAAGTATTTATTGGATAGAATAAAAAGAATAACAAATTTAAACATAAAATTATAAATATACTTTTTCTTTTCATTTTCAAAACATCTCCTTTCTGCTATAACTGTATTTTATAAAATTTTAGAAGAAAAAACAATACATAAGTAACTTTTTCTTAGAAGAAAAAAAGGCAAATAATGTAGAAAAAACATACAATATAATAGAATCTATAAGAAAGGATGAAAAGAAAAATGAAATTGAATGAAATAAAGATAGATAAAGAAGTAAAAATACAAAATTTAAAAGTAGAAGAAACTATGAAAACACGTATGCTAGATTTAGGAATGATAAAAGGAACTAAAATAAAACCAGTTTTTAAAAGTCCATTAGGTGATCCAACAGCTTATGAGATAAGGCGGAAGTCTAATTTCTATGAGAGAGGAAGATGCTAGCAAAGTAGAAGTATGCCTTATATAATATAAAGAAAAATGATACGGTTAAATATGATGTATCATTTTTCTTTTTTATAGCATACAGTAGTAATAATAAATAAGAGGAGGCATATTATGGGACTTACTGCTAATTCCACAGGTAAAAAATTATTGAAACAGAAAATTGCAAAAGAAGATTGTGATTATACAATAGCCATTGCTGGTAATCCAAATGTGGGGAAATCCACAGTATTCAATGCACTAACGCGGAATGAAACAGCATACGGGAAATTGGCCAGGAAAAACAGTAGAAAACACAAGTGGAATTTGTGAATATGCAGGCAAACATTTTCTATTAGTGGATATTCCAGGAACATATTCAATTATGTCCCATTCAGAGGAAGAGGAAATTGCAAGAGATTATATTTGCTTTGGAAATCCAGATGCTACGGTAGTTGTGGTAGATGCCACTTGTCTAGAAAGAAACTTGAATTTAGTATATCAAATTATGGAAATTACTCCTAAAATTATTGTATGTGTCAATTTATTAGATGAAGCAAAGAAAAAGGGAATACAAGTAGATCTAAAAGAATTGCAAAAACAATTAGGTGTACCAGTAGTAGGAACGATTGCCAGAAAAAAGAAAACATTAAAACGACTAATAGAAATCGTACAAAAAGTTTGCACAGGAGAAATAAAACCACAGCCTAAACAAATTACTTATATACCAGTGATAGAAAATAGTATAGCAATACTGAATAGTAAATTACAAAATATAATACCAAAAGAAAAAAATTATTTATTAAGATGGATATCTCTAAAAATAATAGATGGAGAACCTAAAATCTTATCTTCTATTCAACAAAATTTAAAAATAAAGATTTATGAAATAGTAGAAAAAGAGATGATAGAAATAGAAGAAATTTTAAGAAAACAAGATATTTATTCAAAAACAAAAATAGATAAAATAATAACAAGTATTGTATTAACGGCAGAAAAAGTATCAGAACAAGTAATATCTTATAAGAAACATTCTTATCAAGAAAGAGATAGAAAAATAGATAAAATTTTAACTTCTAAAAAATTTGGTATTCCTATTATGCTTCTCTTTTTAGGATTTATTTTATGGCTTACAATAGTGGGAGCTAATTATCCATCTAGCTTATTGTCTAGTTTTTTTGAATGGGGAGAAAATCAGTTATTATTAGCATTTGAATGGATACATACTCCAACATGGATTACAGGGATAATATTAGATGGAATATATAGAACCGTTACATGGGTAGTATCTGTTATGCTACCTCCTATGGCAATCTTTTTCCCAATATTTACATTATTGGAGGATTTGGGAGTACTGCCAAGAATTGCTTTTAATTTAGATAAGTATTTTAAGAAAGCATGTAGTTCAGGAAAACAAGCACTAACTATGTGTATGGGATTAGGTTGTAATGCGGCAGGAGTAGTAGGATGCAGGATTATAGATTCACCAAGAGGAAAATTGATAGGAATTCTAACCAATAGTTTTATGCCATGTAATGGAAGATTTCCTTTTTTAATAACTATTGCAACAATTTTTATAGGAAGTTTTTTTACTGGAATTTTTTCCTCCATTGCATCTACTCTTGCTGTATTAGTTATTATTATTTTAGGAATTGTACTTACATTAGGAGTTTCAAAAATATTATCTAAAACAATACTAAAAGGTTTTCCATCTTCTTTTATATTAGAATTGCCACCATATCGTAAACCTCAGGTAGGAAAAATTTTAATCAGATCCATTTTTGATAGAACATTATTTGTACTTCGGAAGAGCCATTAGTGTAGCTATTCCAACAGGGATTGTAATATGGATATTCGCAAATGTACAAATAGGAGAGATTAGTATTTTAAATTATGTAGCTACCTTTCTAGACCCTTTTGCTAGACTTATGGGTTTAGACGGTTATATCTTAACAGCATTTTTATTGGGCCTTCCAGCAAATGAAATTGTACTTCCTATTATATTAATGAGTTATATAGGGCAAGGAACACTAGTAGGAATAGAAAGCAGTAGTATGATAGGAGAAATTTTAGTACAAAATGGTTGGACTCTATTAACACGGTATTAATGTAATGCTTTTTACACTATTACATTTTCCTTGTAGTACAACATTACTAACTATAAAAAAAGAAGCAGGAGGATGGAAATGGGCGATACTTTCCTTTTTATTGCCAACAGCATGTGGAATTTTAATCTGTATGATAACAACAGGAATATGGAATGTATTTATTTAGAAGAATAGATTTTATAAGATACAGTGCTTTAATTTTTTAGTATTAAGAGTTTTATACAAAATTAAAATTTTTTATCGAAAGGAAAAGACTTATCTACTTTAAGCATAGATAAGTCTTTTTCTTTAATAATTTTCTGCTTTTATTTCAAAGTAAGATTGAGGATGTTTGCAAACAGGACAAATAGTAGGAGCTTCTGTACCTACCACAATATGACCACAGTTTCTACATTTCCAGATAACAATACTTCCTCTTTTGAATACTTCGCCTTCTTCTAAGTTAGCAAGTAGTTTTCTATATCTTGCTTCGTGCTCTTTTTCTACAGCAGCAATTCCTCTGAATGTAGCGGCAATTTCTTTAAATCCTTCTTCTTCTGCTTCTTTAGCAAAAGTTGCATACATATCTGTCCATTCGTAGTTTTCACCTGCTGCAGCATCAGCTAGGTTAGATTTTGTATCACCAATTCCATTTAGATATTTAAAATGTAATTTTGCATGTTCTTTTTCATTTTCAGCTGTTTCAAGAAAAATGGCAGCAATTTGCTCATAACCTTCCTTTTTAGCAACACTTGCAAAATAAGTATATTTGTTTCTTGCTTCAGATTCGCCAGCAAATGCAGCTTTTAAATTAGCTTCTGTTTTAGAGCCTTTTAATTCCATATTTTTACCTCCTTTAATAAATGAGATTAATTCTCATTTTATACTATAGTTATATTACAAGAAAGTAAAAAAGTCAATAAGAAAAATTTTCTTTTGACAAAATGTTGACAAAAAAATATATTAGTGTAGAATAAAAGTGTAAAAGGAGGAAAAAATATGGATAAAATACGAGGATTTGAAGTAGCGAAAGGATTTGAAGATAAAAACATAAATTTACCAATACGAAAAACAAAATATGCGGCAGGATATGATATAGAAGCAGCTGAGGATTGTATCATTCATTCCTTTAAAAAAGGAATGAAACCAACTCTTGTTAAAACAGGACTAAAGGCTTATATGCAAGAAGATGAAGTATTGATCTTAGCTAATAGAAGTTCTAACCCAGGAAAAAAGGGATTAATTTTAGCAAATAGTATTGGAGTTATAGATAAGGACTATTATGGAAATAGTGATAACGATGGACATATCATGTTTGCTTTTTATAATATAAAAGAGGAAGACATAGAAATAAAAAAAGGAGACTGCATAGGTCAAGGAATTTTTCAAAAATACTTTGTAGTAGATAATGATGTAGCAAGAGGAGAAAGAATAGGAGGATTTGGTTCTACTAGCAGATAGTCAAATATAAGAAAATTTAGAAAAAAACTAGAAACTAGTTGACAAGTAAAGTAAAATAAGGTACAATATTACTTGCATTGTATTGATGGTGGATGTAGCGCAGTTGGTTAGAGCGCCAGTTTGTGGCACTGGAGGCCGTGGGTTCGAGTCCCATCTTCCACCCCATTATTTTACTATATAGGAATACGTTGGGCTGTAGCCAAGCGGTAAGGCACCAGACTTTGACTCTGGCATGCGCTAGTTCGAATCTAGCCAGCCCAGCCAAAAAATAGCAGATAAGAAATTATCTGTTATTTTTTTTATGTTCGCTAGTAATTTGTTAAGAAATGTTATATAATTTTATACATAAAATTTAAGTTAATAAAATTATAATACAAGGAGGAATGATATTATAAAAAAAGATTTAGGAGTACAACCAACTGTGTTTCCAATGCCAGTACTAATGATAGCAACCTATGGAGAAAATAATAAGGTAGATGTTATGAATATGGCATGGGGAGGAATTTGTGCAGAAAATATGGTAGCACTTAACATTGATGAAAACCATAAAACAACAGAAAATATTAAGAAAAGAGGAGTATTTACACTAAGCATTGCAGATATACCACATTTAGACGAATCAGACTTTTTTGGTATTGCTTCTGGTAATAAAATGGAAGATAAATTTGAAAGAACCCATATGCATGCTAAGAAAAGTATAAGAGTAGATGCACCTATTATTGAAGAATATCCCATCACATTAGAATGCAAAGTAGTAGAGTTTCAACATACCGTTTATGGATTTAGGGTATTAGGAGAAATTCTAAATGTAGTAGCAGATGAAAATGTATTAGATGAAAGAGGAAAAGTAGATCCTACAAAAATAAATGCTTTTGTGTTTGATCAATTCCAAAATGGATATTATAAAATAGGAGAAAAAGTAGGGCATGCTTGGAAAAATGGAGTAAAATATATGTAGTATGAATGATATGGAAAGATATAGACACTTAAATGAATATTTGAAAGAAAAATTTGGAGAACGTACGCTAAAAATTTGTGTAGATGGAGGTTTTACATGTCCAAATAGAGATGGCACTTTAGGATATGGAGGCTGTATCTATTGTAGTGAGAAAGGTTCAGGAGAGTTAATAAAACGGAGGAAAGGATATACAGTCACAAGTAAAAGATTATTTTGCTTCCTATAGAGCCCAAAGAGCTAACAAATTTATTGTTTATTTCCAAAATTTTACCAACACATATGATACGGTAGAGAATTTAAAAAGAAAATATGATGCTGCTTTGATAGATGATAGAATAGTAGGATTAGAAATAGGTACAAGACCAGATTGCATTACAGAAGAAATTGCTAAATTGCTCAAAACTTATACCAAAAAGTATTATGTATGTGTAGAATTGGGGTTGCAAACAAGTAATGATAAGATAGGAGAAATCCTTCATAGAGGTTATACAAGCAAACAATTTACAGAGGCAGTAGAAACATTAAATAGGTACGGAATAGACGTAGTGGCACATATGATGATAGGGCTTCCAAAAGAAACAAAAGAGGACATTTTGGAGACAGTACATTTTATTAATCAGCATAAAGTGCAAGGAATAAAAATTCATAGTACTTATGTGGTAGAAAATACCGTGCTTGCAGAAATGTATCGAAAAGGCGAGTATAAACCATTAGAACTAGATGATTATATAGAAGATTTAATAGATGTAATAACACATTTAAGACCAGATATCATCGTTCATAGAATTTCAGGCGATGCACCAAAGCAGCTTTTAGTAGCACCCTATTGGAATAAACACAAAATGTGGATTTTACATGGTTTTGAGAAAAGATTTCGAGGTAGAGATTTATGGCAAGGAAAGTATTACAAAAATAATTAGAAAGAAAGGACAAAAAATTTGTATAAAACCATAAAAAAGAAAGAAGAAGCTATTTTTATAGAAAAAAAGTCAAAATTTGTTGCAGAATTATATCCTATAAAAAGTAGGGAAGAAGCAGAAGAAACCATACAAAGCATAAGAAAAAAATATTATGATGCAAAACATCATTGTTATGCTTATCGTATAAAAACAGAAACAGAGACGATAGAAAAAAGTTCAGATGATGGAGAACCTAGTGGAACTGCAGGTTCTCCGATGCTTCATGTCTTGCAAAGAGAAGAATTGTTTAATGTGCTAATTGTAGTTACCAGATATTTTGGTGGCATACTATTGGGAACAGGAGGATTAG
>CALXAQ010000149.1 GCA_944386335.1 uncultured Clostridia bacterium
ATACCAATGCTGCAGGAAAAGAGGTTTCGAAAACAGTAATTTCGTCAACATTTACAGCAAGTACAGCAGGAACATATACTATTAATTTAACAGGTCAAGTCGCTGGAAGTGATTTAAAAAAGCAACCAGTACAACAATCAATTACTATTACTGTAAAAGCAAAACAAACCTCTTCGGAAGGGGAAACTACCACAGGTGGTAACGAAGGGGAAACACAAAAACCAGAAACACCAAGTACAACTACTCCTAGCGATAATAATACAAGTACAAAGAATGAACCAACTTTTTCAGATGTTAATCAAACAGTATATGTGCATAATACAGATTCTGTAAATGTAAGGTCTGGACCAGGAACAAGTTATTCTAGTTTAGGAAGGCTAGCTAGAAATACTGCTATAACAAGAACAGGTGTAGGAAGTAATGGATGGAGTAGAGTAAACTATAATGGGCAAACAGCATATATTTCTTCTTCTTACTTAACTACAACAAAGCCAGAGGAAGAAGAAAAATCTTCTAATGCAATGTTAAGTGCCTTAACATTAGATGTAGAAGGATTATCACCAGAGTTTAACAAAGAGACAGATAATTATACTTTACAAGTAGGAGAAGAAATAGAAAAAATTGATGTAACAGCAACGCCAGAAGATGAAAAAGCAACTGTAACAGTAGAGGGAAATGAAACATTGCAAGTAGGAGAAAATAAAATTACAGTTACGGTAACAGCAGAAGATGGAACTGCAAAAGTATATACTATTATAGTAAATAAAGAAAATATAAAGCAAGCTTCTTTAGGATTAGCATCTTTTAATATTAAAGGAATAGATATGGAAGGAGTATTTTCCCCAACTACTTATGAATATACAATAGAAATAAATCAAGATGTGTCAGAATTAGAAATTACAGCAGAACCAAATGAAGAAGGTGCAACAGTAGAAATTATAGGAAATGGGGATTTACAAGAAGGAGAAAATATTGTTAATATTATTGTAAAATCAGCGGATGGAGAAGAAACAGTTACTTATCAGTTAACAATTCAAAAAAATGTAACAGCAGTATCGAATACAAGTGACCAAACACAAAATATGATTTTTATTGGTTTATTTGTGGGAATTATAGTAATTATTATTATCGTTGTTAGTATCCTTTTATATAGAAAACATAAAAGAAAAATAGAAGAAGAATACGATTTTAATGATGGAGAGGAAGAAAATGCAGATTTCTATAATGATAATTTCAAGAATACCGTAGAAGATGATGCAGAAGATATTGATCAAGATACAATAACACAAGATTATACGGATATGTTGGAAGAGGAAGAAATAGAAGAAGAAAAACCTAAACGTAAAAAAGGAAAACATTTTTAAATAATATTTAAAGGGAAACAGAGTAACATAAATTAAGGTATCCTGTTTCCTTTTAATATAAAACTAGAAAGGATGAGAAAAGTGGAAAAGAATTTAAAAGTGATAGTAGAGAATTGCCCTCAAAATCATAAATGCCCAGCAGTATCGTTTTGTCCAGTGGGAGCACTAAGTCAAAAAGAATTTGAAGCACCTACTATTGATGAAACTAAATGTATTCGATGTGGAAAATGTTCTAATTTTTGCCCTAAGAAAGCATTAGTTTTAAGATAGTCAAGTAGTAGCAAAAAAAGAGGGAGTTTCCCTCTTTTTAAATATCTTTAGGATTCACATAAACAGTTTTGTAGTTTGTATAAATTACCATACCAGGTTTACTACCAGATGATTTTTTTACAAATTTAGCAAAACAATAATCAACAGGAACATTAGAGGATAATTTTGCTCTGCTATGAAGAGCAATTAACTGAGCACAAGCTAAAATCGTTTTTTCTTCTACTTTATTTCCGTTGCATTTTAGAATACCATGACTACTACGAATGTCTTTGGTATGAAACCATAAATCTTCATTTTTACCTAATTTTGTGCTGATATAATCATTTTGTTTATTGTTTTTACCAATATAGAAGGAAAATCCATCAATATGATAAAGAAGAGGTTCATAAGTTTCATGAACTTTTCTTTTATTAGGTTTCTTTTTTGTAATAGTGGCTTGGTTTTTAGATATATTTTGAAAAAGTATATTTTCTTGTATTTCTGTTTCAATATCTTCTAATGTTTCTAAATCTTCAGCGTTTTCAACTTCATAAGCAACACTTTCTAAATAATCTAATTCCATTTCTACTTCTTTTTTCTGTCTATCTACAAAGATAAGCGTGTTTTTTAATTTATGATATTTTTTAAAATATTTTTTTGCATTGTAAGAAGGAGAAATACTCTCATCCAAAGGGATAGAAATCATTTGGTTATTATCATAATAGTTTTCAAGAGAAATTTCTTTTCTATTTTTACTATCATCAATACGATAAAGATTAGCAGTGATTAACTCACCATAAATGCGATAAGTGTCCATATCTTTGCATTCTTGTATTTTTTCTGTAATACTGGATAACTTTTTTTGTGTCTTTTTAAGAACCTGCAATACAGATTTTAAAAGTTGGTTACGATAATTGGTATAAGCTTCCTGTGCTTCTTTTTGTGTGTAATAAATATCTAAAAAATGATTCATTGCTAAATCGTCAGAAACAGGTGTAAGATATAAGCAATAATCTTTTTCTATTTTTTGACAAGAAAAAGAAGTGGTATCTAATTGATCGAAAAACTCCTGCAAAGAAGTATATAAGTACTTTATTTGGTCGTAAGAAAAATCTTTGTAGTTTTTTGGCAAATGCTTAGAAGATAAAAAAGAATCTATAAAGCATTTGCTAATGCCAGTATAATGGCGAGAAATACTGTCCGAAATAGTTTCTTCCTCATGTAGTACTTTTTCAAAATCTTCCAAAGAAGTACTTAAGAGATCTTGACCATGAGAAGGAGGAAGGACGTATTTCCTAGCTGGCATAATATCCCTAGTAGCTCCAGATGCTATTTCTAAGTGACGCATGCTGTCTATCACAAAACCGGATTCATTCAGTAAAATAATATTACTATGTTTTCCCATTAGTTCAATTACTAAAGTTTTATGAATAAGATCATTCAGTTCATTATAGCCAATAAAAGAGATATAAATAATACGTTCTAACCCTTTCATGGTAATAGAATCTATTTTAAAACCGGCTTAAGTGTTTTCTAAGAACCATACAAAAATGAGGAGGAGTTATCGGATTACTTTTAGGAGAATTAGTCAAATGAACACGATAATTACCAGAAGCAATAGAACAGTTCAAAGTATAATTTTTTCCATGAGAGTAAATATCTAAATAAATTTCATTTTTATTTGGCTCCATTACTCTATTTACTTTTCCTCCTACTAAATAGGAGTGTAGTTCTTTTACCACTTGTTTTGCAACGATGCCATCAAAAGCCATAATTTATAGCCTTCCTTTCTTTTTTTATTTTGCAGATAGAAGTATATCATAGTTTTACGGATTTGTTAAGTGCAATTTAGGGACGTTCCTTAAGTTGCATAGATTTGCAATTTAAGGAACGTCCCTAAATTGCAGATTTATTAAGAAAAAAAACTAAAAATAGTATTGACATATCTGGGATTTCTGCCTTATAATACAAACATAGTATTCAGCAGGAGGTAACTAAGAGACTTATATGAAAGAGACGAA
>CALXAQ010000150.1 GCA_944386335.1 uncultured Clostridia bacterium
AAAAAAAAAAAAAAAACAAAATAGAATGGAAAATATCATTCCAGATTACCAATGGGGGATGGATATAAAAGGAAGTAGAAAAATAGTAATATCTGTGAGTAATGAAACAGAGCAAATAAAATATGATGCAAATAATAATAAAATACCAGATACAGATACCACTACAGAAGTAGCAAGAACAGAAGAAAAACCTGTTAATGCAGAAGAAAATAAGAAAGCAGAAAATTATAAAAAAAGTAGAGAAATTATAGAAAAACGATTAAAAGAAATGGAAGTAACAGATTATACTATTCGTGAAAATCAAGAAAATGGTATGTTAGTTATTCAAATTCCAGAAGATAATAATACAGATATGGTAGTAGGAAATCTTATTACTGTGGGGAAATTTGAAATTTTAGATAATGAAACAGAAGAAGTACTAATGACAAATGCAGATATCGAGTCTGCTACAGCAGGGTATGGAACTAATACAGCAGGAACAACAGCTATTTTTGTAAATATTCAATTTAATAAAGACGGAAAAGAAAAATTAAGAAATATTACACAGCAATATATAGAGACAGAAGTACAAACGAATACAGTAACACAAGAAAACAAAGTAAATGAACAGGCAGAAAATACACAAACGAACACAGACACAGGTGATACACAAACAAAAACAAAAGAAATTCGTCTTTGTATAGACGGACAAACTATCCTTACTACTTATTTTGATGAAGAGATTACAGATGGACTAATTCAATTATCTGTTGGATCTACTGGTAATAATACAACAACATCAGAATTACAAAATTATTTGTTACAAGCACAAGCAATGGCTACTATTTTAAATAGCGGAAATATGCCACTTACTTATACAATGGAGCAAAATAAATTTATTGCATCCGATATTACTATGTCAGTATTACAAATAGTGGGTTATATAGGGCTTGCAATACTGGGCATTTTAGTTATTTATATGATAATTCGTTATAAAAAAGAAGGATTTTTCCTAGGATTTTCTTTAATCGGATATGTAGCTGTATTACTTTTAACCATACGTTATACAAATGTGATGGTAACATTGGATGGAATGTTAGCAACTGCATTAGTAACATTACTTAACTTCTGGTTCTTGATAAAATTAATAAAACAAGGAAAGGAAATAGAAGATGCAAAAGTAGTATTCCAAAAAGAAGTAAAATATATGGTGTGGATAATAGTACCATTAGCAATTATGGCAATTGTGTTTAGTTTTGCAAAATGGCTTCCAATATTTAGTTTTGGCATGATAATTTTCTGGGGAATTTTGGTAAGTATTATCTATCATGCTATCATTACAAGAGTACTATGGGAGAATATCAAAAAATAGAAGAATGAAGGAAGGAAAAAATATGAAAAGAACAATACAAGCAATCATTACATTTGTATTAATAGCAGGTATACTTATTTTATGGATTATGGGTTTGAATGTGAGTTTAGATTATTGTGCAAGTAAGCAGATAGAAATCTCTATAGGTAAACATTTTGAAGTGCGAGATATTAAAGAAATTGTAAGACAAGTAATAGGAACGGATGAAGTTATTATTCAGAAGGTAGAACTATATGAAGATATGGTAGCTATTACAGCAAAAGATCTTTCACAAGAGCAAATAGAGCAGATTAATCAAAAACTAAATGAAAAATATGGATTAGAAAATAAAGTAGAAGATATTATTATAACAGAAAATGCTAAAATAAGAGGAAGAGATTTAGTAAAACCATACATTTTACCTATTGGAATTACAATGGGAATTACAGTAGTATATGCGTTAATACGTTTTAGAAAAAATAAAAAGTGGAAAGTATTTTTTAAAGTAGTAGGGTATCCAATTCTAGTAGAAGCTGTTTTCTTGAGTTTGCTAGGAATTACTAGACTGCCAATTACAAGATTTGTTTTACCAATTACAATGGCTCTTTTTGTAGTAACGATATTCCTTGTTTTTCAACGACTAGAAAATGAAAAAGAAAGCAAGGATAGTAGAGAAAGACAAAAAGTAAGAAATAAATAAGAAATTTCACCAAAAATAGACAATCCTAATATAATATAACATAGGATGTCTATTTTTTTGTTTACTAAGAATAAGGAGGGAGTGAAAAGTAAAAATGAATATAGTATGGGTAGATAAAATAAAAAATATGTGGAAAAGATATAATCGTCAAATGAGACAAGAAATTGATTTGCGGTGAGGCAAAGGAAATGCTAAAAAACGACAAAGAAATATTACTAATAGATGTAAGAAGTCCACAGGAATATAAAGAATTTCATTTAGATGGAGCAATTAATCTTCCTTTATACGATATAGAACTACAGGTAGGAAATAAAATAAAGAGAAAAGATACTCCTATGATTATTTACTGCCAATCAGGTAGTAGAAGTAGAAAAGCATTACAAATTTTAAAGCAGGAGGGGTATCAAAATTTATTTGAAATAAAGGGAGGATTAGACAATATCTAATCCTCTATCTTACGTTATTTAAAACACGGTAAGTTTTACAAATATTACAATCTGTACAAATAGAAATACGATTAGAAAAAATTAACTTTAAAGTATGAATAAAATCGTCTTCTATACTGATTAAATGAATTTCTATCTTCTGCGGAAGTAAAGTTAACAAAGTATTCAAAGCAAAATCATTAGAAGAAAAACTTATATCGGAAAGATATTGTGCGTTAAAAATATAGTCATCTAAAGCAATCATATTCTTGTTTTCATCTAATAGGATAGATTCTCCGTTGGTATAAATTAAGTGGACTAGCTTAGTTTGTGGTTCTTTAGAATCAATATAAACCTTTAATAAATTAATAAATTCTGTATATTCCTTTTCAATAATAAACTGGTTTACAGCAAAGTCCACAATTTCTTCTAAAGTTTCTTTATAATCTGAAAGGCGGAAATGAACAAAGCCTTCTAAAATCATGCTTTTTTCATCACATAAATAATGTAGAACAGGAAACCAAATTTCATCTCTTCGAAACTTAAAGTTTTCTTTATCATCTGTTTGAATAATACGATAGCAATTCTCTTCAATTTGCTTCTTTTCCCATTTTTCAAAATAGAAATAGTGATATTGTAAAATATCTTTTATTAAAATAGGTTCAAAAAAGAGAACAATGGTATCTACTAAAATATCTGTTAAACAATTAAGAAAACGGTTTTCTTCTTCCCCTTTAAAATGAATAATAACATTATCATATATTTTAAATTTACGATGAATAAAGTAAACATCAGTTAAGGGAAAACAACCGTAGTTTTTTTAGTAGATAGTCTACTATTTGAGAATTGCCTGTCTTTATACAAAAAGATTTCATCTTTAATAAGGTCCCCCTTTAGTCAAAATAAAATGTTATGTATTTAGTATCTACTAAAAAACCTTAGATATACGTATTTTATGCGAAAAAATAAATTTTGGTGCATTATATTTAATATTTGATAAAAGGAAGGTGTCCCACTTATCCCTTATATTTTTGGGATATGAAAAAAAAATGTCAGGGATAAGTGGGACACCTAGAAAAAATTTTATCGATAAATGTCATAATTTATCTCTGAGAAGATGCAATCAATTTCTTGTATTTGCTTTAAATATGCTGTATCAATCGTATCAGTCTTTATTTGTTCATATAACTTATTGAAACGACCGATATGATCTTTTATTCTTTTTTTTGCGTAATCTACCATAGTTCCGTTTGTTATAATAAACAACCAATCACTACTTTGAGCAAGTAATAATTCTCTAGCACATTGATTTAGTGTAGCTATTTTAATTTTATCCGTTTCATTTGCATAAAGGTTAGCTAGTTCTACCATACGATTCCCTACAACATGCAAATGTCTATGAACATAGTCGTTGGTAGGATTAAGCCATACTTCACTATAACCATTAGCACCCCAACTAGAACGACAAGGGGTACTTACTTGGATAGATGGATATTTATCAATATATTCACTTGGTGTGATGAGTGAAAATTCATCTTGATCATAATAGATTTTTTTAAATAAAATATATAACCAGTAAGGACCTTCGTACCACCAATGTCCATATAACTCTGCATCATAAGGACACAAAATAATTGGTGGTTTATTCATATATGGAGCAACATCGTGAATTTGTTGGATACGAGAATTCATGAAGTGTCCTGCTTGCATTTCAGCAGAATCTTTCGCCCATTGAAGATTATAATAATCTTTTTCTCCTGTTTTGCCTGTGATACGATGGTATTTAATACCAGTAGAAACACGTACGCCATTAGAAGCAATATAAGGTTTGATATATTCATAATCTTCTACATCATAGCCAATATCACGGTAAAATTCACGGTAATTAAAGTCACCTGGGTAACCATTAATAGAACTCCAAACTTGTCTTGAAGACTCCATATCTCTTCCAAAAGCGATAACACCAGTAGGAGAAACAATAGGGGCATAAGTACCATAAACAGGAGCAGGGCTTGCATATAAAATACCATGAGACTCTGTAATGACATATTCTATGCCAAATTTTTTTAAGTATTTATCTGCCTCTGGCACATAGCCACATTCTGGAAGCCAAATGCCACGAGGTTTTCTGCCAAAATATTTCTCATAAGTTTGTACTCCTACTGCAATTTGTGCTTTTACGGTTTGCTCTGTAATATATAAAATAGGGAAGTACCCATGAGTAGCACCACAAGTGATTATTTCTAATACGCCAATATCTTGAAAGTGTTTAAATCCACTAATAATATTATCTTGATAGATATCATGAAATACATGTAAATCATTAGAATAACGATCAAAATAATAGTGAGCTAGTTGGTTTTCTTGAGGATTATTTTCCGTTCTCTTAATTTCCTTTTGGGCAAGTTCAATATGTTTGTTTAAATAGGCAATATATCTTTGTTGCAATAATTTATTATCTAACATATTTAATAGAGGTGGTGTCATAGACATCGTGATGCGAAAATCTACCTTTTCTTCTACCAACTTTTGATAATTTAACAAAAGAGGAATATAAGTTTCGGAAATGGCTTCAAATAACCATTGTTCCTCTAAATAATCTTCACTTTCTGGATGATGGATAAATGGTAAATGTGCATGTAGCACAAAACTAACATATCCCTTAGGTTCTTTCATGTGTTATCACATTCCTTTCTCCTTAGTTTTTTAGTGTATCATGGTTTTAGTTCTATAAAATAAAAAGAACAATTTCAGGTTTGCGAAAGGCTAAAATTTAAGTAAACCTAAAACCGTTCTAAATAGATTATTTAAAAGTAGATGTAGGATTTCCAGAAGAAGGATTATTAAGCGAGAAACGACCAAGTATAGGAAAATCCTCTTTTTGATAAAGCTTTGTATAAAGTCTTTGAATAGGTAGTATGTTACAATCTGAATGTATGATTGGTACTAGTGAGAAAATAGAGGCTACTTGTATTTGATTTGTTTTTACATTCTTAAAAGTAACGGATTGCCCCATACTTTCAAATAATATATGATCATTAGGTGTAACCATTTCGTTAGAGGAAGAAATAGATAAATAATCATTAGGAATAGAAACATAATGATTAATAGGACGTCTTCCTAATTCTACACGATAATGACAATTACTGTCTGGTAGATGTAAGTACCAACTATTAGCAAAATCATTAATATCTACTTCGTAATGATAGTGCATAGTTTCGTTATCTATAATTAAAACAGGTTTAGTATTGTTAAAAAAGTATTCTCCAAAAGTAGAAATAAAATTTTCTTTATCTTTATCAGAGATATCCCAATAAACAAATAGAGTAGTAGGTGTTTGTGCTAGGATTTTTACTACAGTTTCGTTATAACGATAAGGTAAATCATAATATTCTAAAATTTCAATTTTTTTAGTTAATTTAGATGCCTTTTTAGTAGTAGAGGTTGTTTTACGCTTACCTGCAGATTTAGTTGCTACTTTTTTAGCAGATTTACTAGTGGCATTCTTTTTAGTGCGAGTAACCTCTTTTTTGGTAGTACTTACTTTTTTGTTAGTAGTCTTTTTTGCTTCTTTAGAACTAGAAGAAGCTACTTTTTTATTACTGCTAGATACGTTTGAGGCAGATTTTTTTGGTTCTTTTTCTGATACACTTTTTGCTTTCCTTGGCATCTATTTTCCTCCTTAGTAAAACGACAAATTATTTCTAATATAATAGTATATCAAAACAAAAATAAATTCAATACATAAAAGAAGAAAAAGTGAAAAATTTTAAAATATTTTAGAAAAAAATGTTTACTTTTATCAAAAGTTTGTATACAATAAAAATTAGATAGTTTACGAAAGAAAATGAAAGGAAAGGGGCTTGTAGAAACATATGAAAATATTAATGTTAACATGGGAATATCCACCAAGAATAGTGGGAGGAATTGCTAGAGTGGTGCATGATTTATCACAAAGATTAATGAAAGATGGTCATGATATTACTGTGGTTACTTATCGTGATGGAGACACACCTTATTTTGAAAATGATAAAGGAGTAAAAGTATATAGAGTAGACAACTACATGATAAGACCAAACAATTTTATTGATTGGATATTACAATTAAATTTTAACATGGTAGCAAAAGCCTCTGAGATTATTAGCAAGGAAGGGAAGTTTGATGTTATTCACGCCCATGATTGGTTAGTTGCCAACAGTGCAAAAACATTAAAACATGCTTATGGAATTCCAGTAATATCTACTATTCACGCAACAGAAAGTGGAAGAAATAGTGGTATTCATGATGATACACAAAGATATATTAACGATACAGAATGGATGCTTACATATGAATCTACAGAAGTAATTGTAAATAGTAATTTTATGAAAGGACATGTACAAGGATTATTTGGACTTCCTTTTGATAAGATTAATGTCATTCCTAATGGTATTAATTTGAATAATTTTAATGGAGTAGAAAGAGATTATGACTTTAGAAGACAATATGCAGAAGATAATGAAAAAATTATTCTTTATTTAGGAAGATTAAAATATGAAAAAGGAATACAGTATTTAATTTCTGCAATGCCTAAAATTTTAGATGGTTATCATGATAGTAAATTAGTAATTGCAGGAAAAGGTGGCATGTTAGATGACTTAAAGGCACAAGTATCTCGTATGGGAATTGATAATAAAGTATACTTTACCGGATACTTAAATGCAAAACAAGTACAAAAGATGTATAAATGTGCGGATGTAGCCGTATTCCCAAGTACCTATGAGCCATTTGGTATTGTGGCATTAGAGGCAATGCTTGCAGGAGTACCAACGGTTGTGTCAGATGTGGGAGGCTTAAATGAAATTGTAGAGCATGGTATAACTGGTATGAAAAGTTATGCAGGAAATCCAAATTCTATTGCAGATTCTATTTTAGCCTTATTATATGACCATCAATTATGTAGCAATGTGGCTAAAAATGCAAAAGCAGAAGTAAGAAAACAATATAATTGGAATAAAATTGCACAAGATACACATTTTGTATATCAAAAAGCAATTTGTCAAACTATGGCAGAACGTCAAGCTAAGCAGATAGAACAAGAAAAAGCCAATAAAGCAAAGAAGGCGAAAAATTCTGATTCAGAAATTACAAGCTTATTGAGTTTTAAGAAAAAACATGCTTATGCATAGAAAAGTATATCTTTTAAGAAAAACAGCTATCAGAGAAAGAGGGAAATCATAAAAATGAATGTATATGATACAGCAAATAGCCTAGCAAAAGAGTTAAAAGAGTCCAAAGAATATATGGATTATAAAAAGGCAAAAGAAGAAATAGCAAAGCAAGAAGATAAAAAGAAAAAAATAGAGGATTTTGAAGCTTTAAGATATGAAGTACAAGTACTTGCTATGCAAGGACAAAAGGTAAGTGAAGAGAAAAACAAAAAGTTACAAGAAATGTATGCATTATTAGTGCAAAATCAAGATATACGAGAATATTTCGACTTAGAAGTGAAATTTAATGTGATGCTAGCAGATGTGAATAAAATTATTGCAGAAGCAGTAGCAGACGTATTATAGGGAAAAGGAAATAAAGGTAAAAAAACTGGGTACAAAACAAAAAATTATAGTAGTTTTGCGCTCAGTTTTTGTCTGTTTTATAGAAGAGATTCTATTATATGCGTGTTTATTATACCCATTGATTTGACACATACTTTGGATAATATTGTTGGATAACGAGAAAGGAGAAAAAAGTGGAGAATGTAGCAGTTATTGTGGGACTATTTATAGCAGAAATTTTAGTAATTCTGTTATTAAAAGTTGTACTAAAAATAAAGATAGGAAAAATAAAGGAAATTAAAGAGAATAAAGAGATACAAGAAATAGTAGATAAATTTCCAGAAAATAAAGAAATTTGCAGGGAAATATTAAAAACTTTAGGCAATACAACTACGGTTATAAAAGAAAGCGAAAATAAAGAAAATCAGGCAGGTTTTTATATTGCAGTAACCAACACCAAATGGATTGCTAATATTAAGGATACTTATACACGTATCCAAACCATAGCACATGAGTGCTTGCATTCTGTGCAAGATAG
>CALXAQ010000151.1 GCA_944386335.1 uncultured Clostridia bacterium
TCTTTGTAATTTGCTTGTTTTATGTTTGCTTTTTTTAATATAATTTTAGTATAAAATTTATCCATACATATACTAGATGATAATACTCTGCACCCAACATATGGTATTTTTAGCAATTCTAATAATCCTTGTATAGTACCATCCTCCCCATATAATCCATGTAATACTGGAAAAACACAATTCATTTCTTTCAATACTTTCATACTATTTTCTATTTTTTCAATATCTGTTACCATATCTCCTACCTGTGGAATAGTAATCGTTGCTAATGATTTTGTAAAATGATACCAATTTCCTTCCTTATCTATATAAATAGGATATATCTCATATTTTTCTTTAGATAGATGCTTTAACACGGACATTCCTGATACAATGGACACATCATGTTCTGTAGACATTCCTCCAAAGATAACTGCTAATTTTATTTTTTGCATTTTTTTTATCTCCCTTCTTTAAATCATTTTAAATATCCTCTATGCCATTATTCTTTTTTGTGTTCCACATATTGGCTACAGATTGTGGATAATTTCATCAAAATGCATTCCATTAGATGCTTTAAAGAGGAATACATCCTCTTTTTTTTGTATATTTTTTATATACTCAACTGCTTCTTTATTATTTTCACACATTTTTATCTTTTCTTTTTTTATTCCTTTCTTTTGTGCTTCCTCTGCTATATATCTTGATTCTTTTCCTACTGTTATAAGTCTATCTATTTTTTGCTCTGCCACAATTTCTCCTACTTTTTTATGTAATTTTTCCGAATAGTTCCCCAATTCTAGCATGTCTCCTAATACAGCAATTTTTCGCTTGTTTTTTATTTTCCCTAAATATTCTAAAGCTGCTTTC
This sequence comes from uncultured Clostridia bacterium, assembly GCA_944386335.1. Lineage (GTDB taxonomy): Bacteria > Bacillota > Clostridia > TANB77 > CAG-508 > UMGS1663. The sequence goes on from CALXAQ010000151.1 coordinate 850, forward strand.
ATGGAATCTAAATTAGCGTTATAGCAATCATTGATAATAGTTATCCCATTTTCTGTTGTAGTAATATCCATCCTTTTCTTTGTTAATTCAAATGAGGAAATTCCCTTTTTTATCTCTTCTATTGAAATATGAAACTGTTCTCCTACAGCAATTGCACATAAACTATTTTGTACAAAATGATTTCCTCCTACTGGTACAATCATTTTTGCTATTTTTTTTCCTCTTCTATATAATAGATATTCACTTCTATCTTCATAAGATTCTATCTCTTTTGCCATGTAATCACTTTCTTGTTCTATTCCATACGTAATTACATTATATTTCGACTTATTTTCCTTATACCACTTTTGTAGTAAATCGTTATCTTGATTGATTACAACCGTTCCATTTGGATTTAGTCCTTCTAATATTTCCATTTTTGCTTTTAAAATATTCTCTCTGGAACCTAATATTCCAATATGTGCTGTTCCTATATTGGTGATTACTACTACATCTGGTTTAGCTATATCTGTCAAATAAGAAATTTCCCCAAGATGATTCATTCCCATTTCTATAACTGCTGCTTCCTCTTCCTTTAATGCCAAAATAGTTAATGGCATTCCTATTTGATTATTATAATTTCCTTGTGTTTTTAAAGTATTATATTTTTGCGACATTACACTTGCCACCATATCTTTTGTGCTTGTTTTTCCTACACTTCCTGTAATAGCTATACATGGAATAGGATATAGGCTCCTTTTATATTTTGCTATTTTCCCTATAGCTTCTACTACATCTTTTACTTGTATCATAATTTTTCCTGGATACTTTATTCTCTCCTTCTCTGGAATTTCTATCTCTTGTATAATTACTCCTTTAGCCCCTTTATTTAGAGCTTCTTCCCAGTAAATCCCTCCATTGACAGTTTCTCCTTTTATTCCTAAATATATATCTCCTGCTCTTAGCGTTCTCGTATCTCTAGAAAAATTTTCACAAACCTCCTCTTCTTTTCCTTGTAATAAAGTTCCATTTGTCACTTTAATAATATCTTTTACTTTTAATAACTGACTCTCTTGCATCCTATTTCCTCCGTTTATTTTACTTTATGTTTTTTTCGCAAATATATTCCTATTTGTTTTATTGATTATATGCTTTTTTTGTTTTTTTTGCAACTTAAAAATTAAATCACATACTACTTACATTTCCTATTACGTAAAATAGACGAGAAATATTTCCCGTCTATTTTTAATTGTTATTTTTCTACACTTCTATTAGCAATCTCTATTGCTTTTGAAACAATATTTCCGCAAGTTTTTGATGAGACATTGCCCCATCCTCCATCTCGTTTTACAACTTCATATACACCTAACTCTTTTGCAATTTCCTCTTTTAAATTTTCAGACATAATATTATGTTTGTTTCCAGACATAGTATTTACCTCCTCTTTTACGAAAAACAATATCTTTACATCTTTCATTTGTATGATTACACTTTCTTGTAACAGTAACAACTTTTCCTCTTGTTTTTCTATTAATAGTATTTGTTATTTCTCGTAAAATATGTTGGAAGTTTTTTTCTACATGGTTAACGTTCCATTTGGTGTATCTTTAATTACCAAAATATCTTCTTCTTTTCCTGTCTCACAATTAATATATACTAAGAATTCTGTATCATCTACCTTTCCCTTAAATTCCCAACAAAAAATCTCTGTTTGAAATTCTGTAGGAATAACGGCTAAACTTTCTGCAGTAATTTGTAAAGTTTTATTTAAATTTTGTTTTGCTTCCTCCTTACTTATTTTTACTTCTGCCAAATTCCTTTCTGTATGATTATTTAAATAACCTGTTGTCTCTATTCCTATAACTTCTCCTGTATCTAATGCTATTTTTAACTTAATTAAATCTGGATACATAACTACCGATCCGTTTTGTGTTCGTTGTTCATAAGCATAATTAATTGTAACAATTCCCTCTTGTTTTAAATAATAGGTTTCTCTCATATTAGGATATCCTTTTTGTTCTAAAAATTCTTTTCCTATTTCATTTGCTCTATCTTGTGATATTGTTTCTGCTTCTACATTCCTATTATAGTTTGCAAATACTACATGTCCACCTTTTTGTGTAATAGATACCGTTGCTCTATTGTCTTGGTCTTTTTCATTTTTTAATTGTATACTGAAATCAAAACAAGGCATATCTGTATTTGTTGACAAACCATTAGAATCGATTTGTTGTATTTTATCTTCTCCTATCAACTCAATAGCAATTTGTCTTGCCTGTTCTTCATTAATATCTTGTCCTGTTAATCCTTTTTTCTCTGCAGATGTTAAATGTTCTGAATAGGCACCATCATAAATTAAACCAGAATATTCATGAAAATTTTCTTCTAGGCTACTAAAACTATCTTGTGATATATTACTTACTTCTGTAGCAAATACGCTACTTCCTTTTTTAGCTAATTCTCCCCATTTAATTCTGCCATCATTCATATCAGCAGATAACTGATTTAATGTATTTTCTAAATCTACACTATAATTGTGTAATTTTTGCAAATTATCTAAATCTTCTTGGGTTAATGGTTCATTATAAATGTTTTTTCTAGAAAGTGTAAAGCTATAATCACTTACCTGATTTAAAAACTTAGAAGTATTTGCTAATTCCTGTGATCCTATTGGTAACCTTGCCAAATAGCTTTGTGCAAGATTCGCTTCTCTCCATACATGTGTTAATGTTTCTGCTCCATGTTCTGGAGTACTAGAAATTAAAGATTTTGCTAAATAAGTTTCTACATTTTGCACATAATCCACTAATTCAAAAAAAGCCATATTATATTCATTCTCTGATAATTGTCTATAATCCCTTTCTCTTTTATATGTGTAAATTCCTAATGCAACAATAACTGTAACAAGCACTACTACTAATGTCAACATATGTCTATCTTTTAAACGATTTTTCCAATCATATACTTTCTCTCTAATTTTTCCCATTTTCTCTCCTACTTTCTTAATAAAAAAAAAAAACGATGCTTTCCTATCGTTTTAATGAGTGGTCTTGACCAAATCCATTTATTGGTTGCAGTATTTGGATTAAAATAGTAAATGGCTCCTCCTGTTGGATCCCAACCATTGAGTGCATCTTGTGCTGCCTTTAGAACAGTAGAGCCTTCTTCAATAGGTACATTAATTTGTCCATCTGCTACCGCTGTAAAAGCTCCTGCCTGATAAATAACCCCTGCTATTGTATTAGGAAATTGTGGACTTTTTACACGATTTAAAATCACCGCACCTACTGCAACTTGTCCTTCATAGGGTTCTCCTCTTGCTTCCCCATTAATTGCTCTTGCCATTAATTGCAAATCTGATGTATTGCTAGATTTAGATGCTGCTTGTACTCCACCTATTTTTTCTTGCTGTAACCAGTAAATTCCTATTCCAAGCATTACCATAAAAATTAGCAAAGCACCTATCATTTTCCTTTTCAAAATTGTGCCTCCTTTTTCTATTTTTTCCTTAATTTTATTTTGCATCTTTTTTTTATTTTTATACAATTTTTCTATTTATCCAAAGTATTTCTAATAAATTTCTTAATTTCTTTGTTTTTTGCTGTTTTTTATGTTACAATATTTTTAGAAAAAATGATGAGGGATGGAAAATGAAGAAAATTTTAATTTTTTATGCGAGTTATGGAGGTGGACATTTATCTGCCGCCAAATCTATAAAACAATATATAGAAGAAAATTATACAGACGTTATAATAGAAATGATTGATTGTGTAGAATATATAAGTCAATCACTTAACTCTATTACTACTGCAGCTTACAGAGAAATGGCTAAAAAAGCTCCTTGGGCTTGGGAAAAAGTATATACAAATTCTAGCAAAGGAATGCTTTCTAAAGTGAGTTCTACTTCCAATAAAATTATGGCTGTAAAAATAGCTAAATTATTTCGTAACTTTTCGCCAGACATAGTCATTTCTACACACCCTTTTGGTTCTCAAATGACTAGCTATCTAAAAAAGAAACAAAAAACGAATTGCATACTTGCTACGGTTATGACAGATTTTGCACCCCATGACCAGTGGCTTATTGGAAAAGAGTTTGTGAATTACTTTTTTGTTTCTAATGAAGATATGAAACAAAAAATGATATCTTCTGGTGTAAACGCTGATTCAATTGTTGTAAGTGGAATTCCTGTTTCTGAACGTTTTTCTATCCACTACAATAGAAAGGAAATTTTAGAATATTTTGGTTTACAAAACGATAAAAAAACTATTCTGTTTTTTGGTGGTGGAGAGTTTGGTTTAGGTAAAGAAAAAAACATTTCTATACTAGAATCCCTCTGTACTATGGACATTCCTTTTCAGATAATTGCTATTGCTGGAAAAAATGAAAAAATGAAAAAAGCTTTTGAAGAAATAGTAAGAAACAACCATAGACAAGATAGTGTAAAAGTTTTACCTTTTACAGATAAAGTTCCAGAACTGATGTCTATCTCAGATTTTGTTATCACAAAACCTGGTGGACTTACTTCTAGTGAAAGCTTAGCTTCTTGTCTGCCAATAATAGTAATTAACCCTATTCCTGGTCAAGAAGAGGAAAATGCTACATTTTTAGTTTCTTCTGGAGTTGCAATTTGGTTAAAAGCGGAAGACAATCCAAAAGAAATCTTTTCTGAATTACTAAAAGACAATACTGAATTACGTACTATGAAAGAAAATGCTAAAAAAATTGCTAAACCACATGCTACCAAACAAATTTGTGAAACACTATTATCAAACATACCAAGAAAGGATGTGCATAAAATTGACTAGTAAACAACGTGCTTATTTAAGAAGTCTTGCTTCTCATTTAGATGCTATTTTCCAAATCGGTAAAAGTGGCATTACAGATATATTTGTAGAGCAAATTAATAATGCTTTAGAAGCTAGAGAATTAATCAAAATATCTGTTTTAGAAACTGCTCCTGCCAGTATAAAAACATTAGGAGAAGAAATTGCTACTAAAACAAATGCTGTATTAGTACAAACTATAGGAAATAAAATCACCTTATACCGTGCACGTGCTAAAAATAGCAGAATTATTCTTCCTGTCACAAAATAAAGGGACCTTTTTAAGATCCCTTTATCCAATTTATAAAATATCTCTAATAAAGATAGCATTTCCCTCTTCATCATAAATACGCAAATTAGGAAATATTTTTTTCATTCTAGTATTGTTAAAAATTTTTTCATTTATTTCTTGCCATATATTTTGCTCTATTTTTTCATCTTTTTGATTATAGATACTATAGGCTCTTTGTGTATATCCATTTACTGCCCATACTGTTAATAAGGCATTTACAATAAAAAAAATATATAAAGCTATTTCTAATTTTTTTCTCCAATTTTGTTTTATTTTTTGTATTAAATTATCTATCCAAGGTTTAAAGAATTTTATCAATAAAATGGCCAAAACTCCCCAAAAAACACTATAAATTAAACTAACTCTCCCATTTAAATGATACTTTGTATAGGAATAGTCCCAAAATCGATTACCATATATTGCCTCTAAAACATAGCTTAATATATATTCTACTATAGTTCCTAAAGATGCTCCTGACACAAACAATTTTGTACAGCTATCCTGATATTTTGTTAGTATTAAGATAAAAATAACTGCTCCAACTCCATAAATAGGACAAAATGGACCAAATACTAATCCTTGTCTATTTTCCCATTGCCCCATAGTAATATAGCCATATAACATTTCTAACACTAATCCTACTATACTAAATATAAGAAAATACCAAATTATCATATGAAAATCTACTATGTTTTTTTGTTTTATTTCTCTTTCTTCCATTACTTTTGGTGCTCCTTTTTTATATTTTTATTCCTTATACCATTCTTATATTATCCATTATAACGTACTTTTATGTTTATTTCTAGTTTTCTGTTAGATTTTCAATTTTTTTTATTGTTTTTATTGACTTTTCTCTAAAATCATGCTATGATACGTTATGCATGGTTCAGTAGCTCAGTTGGATAGAGCAACGGATTTCTAATCCGTGGGTCGGGGGTTCGAATCCCTCCTGGATCACCAAAAAAGTCTTATACAAACTTTGTATAAGGCTTTTTAATGTTAGAGTTTAAATTATTTCGTTCCTCTAGCGACAATTTTATTATGTGGATTATAGGTATCTTTAGATAGTAGAGTTTTAGAAACTACTTTCCCATTTTGTTTCAAAATTTTATAAGTCTCTGTTTTACAACCATTTGACCCACTTTGTATCACTCTTGTTTTTCCTTTTGCTAAGCTACTATCATTTTGATAAATCGTTTTATATGCAATAGTTTGTACTATATTGGATTGAATTTCTACTTCATATTCGTTATCTGTTTTAAGCCCAAATATTTGAAAATTAATTTTTCCTCCTGTACCAGAGCAAACAATTTTAATAGGGTACTCCCTATTATTCTTAAATTTAAAATCTGGTCCTCCCCAAGAAACAGTTGCATCTCTACCAGCTTTTACATATCCAGGATTAAATCCATGATTTTTGCGTGCTACAATTTCTAGATTAGCATAAAGTACTGCATTATATAAAGTAGAAGACACTTGGCAAATGCCTCCTCCAATGCCTGTTGTTACTTCTCCATTTGCATAAACAGCAGCAGATTTATACCCTGCAGCAGCCGTTCTTTTTCCTACTACTTGATTATAAGAGAATGTTTCTCCTGGCATAAGAACAGTTCCATTAATTTTAGAAGAAGCTAAGCGAATATTCGTACTTCTATTTGAATTTCTTGTACTGTATGTTGTGCTAAAACTTCCTAATAAATCTGGAAAGGCTTCTGTTCCAATTTGATTAGTAGTAACTTTCGGTGTTATCTCTTTAAGAGGAATCACATAGGACTCTTTCTCTTCTGTTAATATAGCAGTTGCTTCTTCCATAGAAATAGAGAAATCTAACCCATTTACATGGGGATGTACCACATAAGGATTTGTAGTATAGTAAGCATCTTGTGGTTCTTTATAAATCTCTTGATGAATACGAGCAATATCAATAGATTTAGCATTCATCTGATTTACTGGGATATCAATATTAGTAATATTAGACGGTAAATTATTAATAGCATAGATGATATCTTTTTTTAAACTAGCAGTATCAATTACAACTCCATTTTGGCCTTTTGTAATAATTAATTGTCCATTCTCTATATAATAACTTGGTTGAATTAATCTATCTGGCAATGTGTTTCCCATTTCATTCATTAAAGCATCCAATGTTTCTTCACTATAGGATACGCCACAATTTATAGATGTTGTCGTAAATAATGTTTTTACAATAGAAAAGTTATTTTCAAAAAGATTGCCAGTTCTTCCTATTTGATATGCCATATCTACTGCTTTTGTAATGTCATACTGAACATCAAATTGCTCTGCAAAAACAGTAGTCTCATAGTCGTTATGTTGTAAAGTAATAGGAGTTTGTAATTTTTGTGCTATTTGATTTTTTACTTTTTCTTCTGCTTCCTGTTTTGTTAGATACGAAACGTCAATGCCATTAATAGAAATACCTCCTAAAATTTTGTCATTTGGAATATTACATAGGGCAAAAACTGTAGAAAATAGAAACAGCAAAATAAAGAATAATAGCAAAACTAACAATAAAATAAAACATTTTTTATGTGATTTTTTTTCCTTAACAAGAGAGGATGTTTCAGAAATATTGGAACTATCCATAGAATTTGTTTCTTTATTTTCTTCAGGAAATACTACTTGTTCTTCATTATCTTCTTGTACGATTGCATTTATTTCTTTCAGAGCATTATCTGTTGCATCTGAAATTTCATTTTTGTCTTTAGAAACAGCAATCGTAGCACTATCTGAAGGATTTAAATCTATTAAATTTTCTTGTTTTTCTTTGTTTTCCATATTAATTGCACTCCATAAAAAAAAATACTAAAAATATTATATTTCTACAAAAACCTACAATATCTTCAATTCTATTAAACAATAAAACATGAATTTTGTAAAGAAGATTTTTACATTTATATGAAAAAGAAAAAACAATATGAACAGTAAAATAAAAAAATAGCCACTAGAAAAAAGGAATTGCCAAAAAAAGGTAGAAAAAAATAAATAGGCATGATATAATTACAAAAAACAAAAGAAAGGATGGGAATAAATGAAAGCAGAAGAATTAAAACAAAAATTAATGCGTAATAAAACTACAGGTTGGGTAGGATTACAAGAAGATGAAAAAAATAAAATTTTTGCTTATTGTGAGCATTATATACAATTTATGAACGATTCTAAAACAGAAAGAGAAATCGTAAAAAATGCAAAAGCATTAGCAGAAGAATATGGTTTTCATGATATTAGTACCATGCAAGATTTAAAAGCTGGAGATAAAATTTATTGGAATAATAGAGGAAAAAGCATATATTTAGCAGTAATCGGAAAAGAAAATATAGAAGACGGTATCAAAATTGTTGGTGCTCATGGAGATTCACCAAGATTAGATTTAAAACCAAATCCACTTTATGAAGAAGATGGTCTTGCTTTTTTTAAAACACATTATTATGGAGGAATAAAGAAATATCAATGGACAACTATCCCTCTTGCTATACATGGCGTTATAGTAAAGTCGAACGGTGAAAAAGTAGAAATAAATATAGGAGAAAAACTAGAAGATCCTATTTTTACAATCACAGACCTTTTACCACATTTAGCAGCAGAGCAGATGGAAAGGAAATTGAAAGATGGCATTAAGGGAGAAGATTTAAATTTATTAATAGGAACTATTCCTTATGAAGAAAATATAGCAGAAGCAGTAAAATTAAATATCTTGAATTTATTAAATGAAAGGTATAATATTACAGAAATTGACTTCACCAGTTCAGAAATAGAACTAGTTCCTGCTTTTCAAGCAAGAAGTTCAGGATTTGATAAAAGTATGGTTGCAGCTTATGGTCAGGATGATAAAGTATGTGTTTACACTTCTTTAACAGCATTATTAAAACTAGAAATACCAAATAAGACAGCAGTTTGTATCATATCAGATAAGGAAGAAATAGGCAGTATGGGGAATACAGGAATGGAATCTCATGTATTTGATACTTTCTTATCAGAGATTTTAAACAAATTAGGGATAAATCGTCCTAATTTATTAGAAAAAGTATTTTGTAATTCTCAGATGTTATCTGCAGATGTAGATGCAGCATATGATCCAATTTATGCTAATGTTTATGAAAAAAACAACTCTGGTTATTTAGGACGTGGAATTGGATTAAATAAATATACTGGAGCCAAGGGAAAATCTGGTGCATCTGATGCAAATGCTGAATTCGTAGCACAAATACGCCATATTTTTGAAGAAGCAAATATTAAATATGAAGTTGCAGAATTAGGGAAAGTTGATACAGGCGGTGGTGGAACAATAGCTTATATTCTAGCCAATAAAGGCGTAGATGTCATAGACTGTGGTGTTCCAGTATTATCTATGCATGCCCCTTATGAGATAACTTCAAAATTTGATATTTACGAAGCTTTCAAAGCTTATTATGCTTTTTGGAGAGCATAGGAAAAAAAATAGTGAAAATACATCACTATTTTTTCTTTTGTAAAACTAATAAAGAGACAACGTATCTTCAATTACATAGGAAACAGGAAGAATATCTTCATTATCTGTTTCTATATAAAAGAACGAATGACTAGCATCATCTTTATATACAGAAACTGTAACTGTACCACATTTTTTAGCTTCTATTGGTAATAAGTCCTTTTGTTTATTTGACAAACAAACCACCTCTTTTCTTTCGTCGATAACTAGCAGTATAACAAAAAAGAAATAAAAAGTGTGTCGAAATGTGGCATAAAACAAAAAAATAATTAAATAGAAAAATTTGAAATTCGACAATTAACAATAAAAAATGAAAAAAGGAGAATAAAAATGAAGGAGTTATATGAAAAATCAATTCAAGCAATTAAGGAAGCATCAAAACAGATGTCAATTTCTGAATACAATCAGTTAGCAAAAGAAAAAGGGTTACTTTCTAGTGAAAGTCTAAAATACATCTCAAGAAAAAGCTTTGTTTCTCTTTGCAAAGAAATAAGGAAAGAAAGAAAGAAATCATAAAAAAGTATATCATTTCATTTATAAAACGTCGTACTACTTTATTATAAATGGTACGACGTTTTATAATCTTCATGTAGCACTTGCATAAATAAGGGTTGTGGAAATTTTATATCACAATCCTCATTGCATTCCCAACATCGAAAATTATTACTACAAAATTCTTTACTAAAGTTCATAAAAAATATCTCTTCGTTTATTGATAATTATATAATATCAAATTTTTCAATTATTTTTTGCTTAAATAATTTTTCTATAAACTTTATTGTTTGCATTACTAATTCTCGAGTTTCAAAATGTGGAAGTAAAACATTATTATCGATTTTAAATGTAAATCTCAAATATTCGATAGAAGAAGCCTATAAATCGAGTAGAGGATAACACTTAATGTGTTTCTCTATGTAGTTGGCGATATATACCCCACTTCGGACTTTCACCGATTAGCTAAACGACATGCCTATCGCATAATATAAAAGAACACGTTCAATAATTGTCTTTATTGAACGTACTCTTTCTAATTGATTTTAGTATTTCATTATTTAATTAGTTCGAATAAGTTTGTCATTGGTGCGCCTGGAGGGATTCGAACCCCCGACCTTCCGGTTCGTAGCCGAACACTCTATCCAACTAAGCTACAGACGCATTACTTTTTTATTATATATTGAATTTCTTTTTATTTCAATAGATTTTTAAAATTTTTTTAAAAAAGTCTTGAAAAACTAATTTAAATATGCTATTATATATTAGCATTGATAAAAAACATATTTCGAGGTGTGGCTCAGTTGGTAGAGCGCGTGGTTTGGGACCATGAGGTCGCAGGTTCGATCCCTGTCACCTCGACCATACGATAGCAATTTTGAGAAAACTCAAGGAAATTGTAAAAGTCTAAAAGGGTATTAATCAATGGATTTTGGTTAATACTCTTTTTCTATGCAGTTCTCAAAAATTCTATAAAAAGTTCTAAAATAGTTCTAAAATTTATGTTTTAAAAAATTTTTAGGTATATAAAAAATGTTTTAAAAAGTTTTAAAAAACTTCATAGAACTTAAATTATGCTCTTT
>CALXAQ010000152.1 GCA_944386335.1 uncultured Clostridia bacterium
TTATTTTTTGTCCAAAAATTTTCTTGTATTGCAAACAAATTTAGTTCTTGAACATCACAACCAATTTCTTCCTTTATTTCGCGAATAATAGCTTGTTCTGAATTTTCTCCGATTTCTATATGTCCACCTGGTATATGATAATAAGGTGTATCTACTCTCATAATTAAAAAGGTTTTTCCTTGTTTAATTATTCCACAAGTTCTTCCGTGAAATTCTGCTTCTTCAGTTTTAATTTTTAAATCCACAACATTTTTCTCCTTTATAATAAATCATTAATTTTTTCAATAATATTTTTATCTGATATAAAATCAATTCCAATATAATATCACCATTGTTCTTACAAAGCAATGTAATCTTTTAGGATTTATTTGATGTTATCTCACTTCTTAATTTTCCATCCCACTCTCCAGAGTGAATCATTATACCATCACCCTCATAAGCAGAGTCCTCATCTAATAAATATTTTTCTACAAATAAATTGTGATTTACTGTTAAAAATTGTTTTAAATTTTCTCTTTCTATCCATATTGGTTTTTTCTTTGTTTGTTCCTCTTCCGACATAATTTCTTGCTTTTGTGAATTTAGTACTCCAAATACCACATATAAACGGGCATATCGATTTACTCCTTTATATGCTGCATAAAAATGATTATGTAGTTCAAAAGCACTTGTTCTTGTAATAGAAACATCTATATATCCTGTTTCCTCTTTTACCTCTCTTATGGCTGCTTGTTCTGGAGTTTCTCCTTCCTCTATTCCTCCTAATACAAAAGACCTACATAATCTTTTTTGTGCATCTACACATAAATAGGTATTATCCTTTTCATTTTTGATAACTGCTATCACACTTGTTCTAAATTGCGTTTCTACATTAGGATTTAGTACCTCCTCTTTTTCTCCTTTAAAGTAAGGAACTACTACTTGTTTTATTGGTAATTGAAATTGCTTTGCTAATTTATAATGTTCTTGTATATGGGCAGGTACTAGCATAATCGAACTTTCTTCTATTTCGCTATTATCTAATACAAGAATTGGTAACATTTCACTAGTTATAGGATGTTTTGCATATATATTTTCCAATTTTCCTAAATGACTAAACATGTTTGTGGTACTATCTTTTTTAACTGCTACAGCAGTCACACCATAAATTAACTCCTCATTCTCTATAACGGAGGTAATCTTTTCTCCATTTGTTAATTTTAATTCATACTTTTTCATTGGCGTTCTCCTTTTTTAATAGATTATCCTCTTTCTTCTAAAAACTTTTGTATCATATCAATTAATTCCTCAGCAGTGTCTATTTGTTGCTGTGTTTTTTCGTTAGATGGTTCATATTCATCATCATAATCGCTATCTTCTCTAACCGCTTGACATTGAGCTATCTTACTTCCCATTTTTCTCGGAAATATTTCTGTCTTAATATAACTTTTATTAAAATAAGCAATTACATCTTTATGCCTTTTAAAATCTTTTCTTTCCAAAGCAAGTACTGCCCTTATTGCATAAAATATACTATAATAGGCTCTATTATTTGCACCTATTAAATCATTATTACTATATAATAATTTTGCACTTTTTAAAGTTTCTTTTGCTTTCTCTAATCGGTATTTTGCAAATTCTATTGCAGTCTTTTCTTTTTCCATTTATAGTTCCACTCCTTCTTTATGTACATTCATATAGAATGGTACTACATTTATTCTTGCGTTATATTTATCTATATTTTTTATAATAGGTGAAATATATATTTCTTTTTCTAATTCAATATTAAACGCTATTTCACTTACTTTATCTCTATATTCTTCTATTTCTTTGTCATCTAAATCAGTTAAGAGCATAATATCTATGTCTGAATTTTTATGAAAATCTCCCCTTGCATAAGAACCATATAAAATTACTTTTTTCAATCTTTCCCCTAATAGTCCTTTTACTTCCTGAATAAAATGATTTATTGTTATTTGTACATTGGTTGGCATTGGATTATCACTTCTTTCTTTTTCACTTATATTAGTAATTTTATCATATTTTCTTTTTATTTGCATTAGTTTTTTTGATATTTTTCTGAAAAAGTTTATGTTATAGAATTGCATTTTAATCATTTGAAAGTTCCTTTTCTACACAATTTAAAGCTTCTTCTATTACTTTATCCATATCAAAATATTTATACTTTCCTAGCCTTCCTCCGAAAATTACTTTATTATCTTTTTGAGCAATTTCTGCATATTTTTGATATAGGGCATTATTTTTCTCATTATTAATAGCATAATATGGCTCTTTTCCTTGTACCCATTTTTCTGGATATTCTCTTGTAATAACTGTTTTTGGTGAAGTAGTATCAAATTCAAAATGTTTATGCTCTATAATTCTTGTAAAAGGGACTTCATACTCTGTATAGTTTACCACTGCATTTCCTTGATAATTTTGTTCTTCTAATATTTCTGTTTCAAACTTTAAGCTTCTATACTCTAGCTCTCCAAACTGATACTGATAATAGGCATCAATTGGTCCTGTAAATATAATCTTGTTTGCTACATTTTCTAACGAACTTCTTTCTTCCAAAAAATCACAATTTAATTTTACTTCTATTCCTTGTAGCATTTTCTCAATAATTTGTGTATATCCTCCTATTGGGATACCTTGATAGAAATCATTAAAATAGTTATTATCATAGGTAAATCTCACAGGTAATCTTTTGATAATAAAGCTAGGTAGCTTATCTGCTCTTTGTCCCCATTGTTTTTCTGTATAACCTTTTACTAATTTTTCATAAATGGTTCTTCCCACTAAACTAATAGCCTGCTCTTCTAAGTTCTTTGGCTCTGTAATACCCGCTTCTCGCTTTTCTTCTTCTATTTTTTCTCTTGCTTCTTTTGGTGTAATAACACCCCATAAGGCATGAAAAGTATTCATATTAAAAGGCATGTTATACAATTCCTCTTTATATCTAGCCACAGGTGAATTCGTGTAACGATTAAATTTTGCAAATTGCTGCATATAGCTCCATACTTTTTCATTGCTAGTATGGAAAATATGTGCTCCATATTTATGCACTTGTATTCCCTCTATTGTTTCTGTGTAAATATTTCCTGCTATGTGAGGTCGTTTTTCTACTACTAATACTTTCTTTCCTTTTCTTTTTGCTTCATATGCAAATATTGCTCCAAATAATCCTGCCCCTACTACTAAATAATCATAGTTTTTCATTGGTATTCTCCTCCTTTATTTATTTTTCTATATAAAAAAACAACTTCCTTCCAAAAAATGAAAAGAAAATTGTTTTTTCGTCTTTCTTGTTATCTTTCTTATTTTACATTTACTAGATAATTATTAATCATAGCGGCTGCTTCTGCTCTTGTTGCCGTTCCTTTTGGATCTAACATTGTTCCATTATCTTTCCCGCTAATAATTTTTTTGCCCACTGCCCATTGCATTGCAGTTTTCGCCCAACTAGATACTTTTGTACTATCTTTATATTTGCTTAAACTTGTTGTGCTATTTGTATTTTTCTTTTTGTAATTAGCATAGTTTCTTAAAGTTACAGCTAGTTGTTCTCTTGTAATACTATCACTTGGTCCAAATTTTCCATTATCATATCCACTCATGATTTTTTGACTAGTTATCCAATTAATTGCTTCTGTATACCATATATTTTCTTTTACGTCTGGAAAATCTTTTCCGCCATTTGCTTTTTTGGCTCCTTCCATTCTCCATAGGATAGTAGCTAGCATTCCTCTAGATAAATTTTCCTTTGGACTAAATGTTGTTGCTGTTGTTCCTGTTATAATTCCGTTTTCATAATTATATTTCACTACTTGAAAAAACC
>CALXAQ010000153.1 GCA_944386335.1 uncultured Clostridia bacterium
AACAAAAAGTGATGCAGGAACTAAACGAAAAGAAAGCAATAGAAATATTAAAAAAATATGGACAAGAGCATATTATAGAAGTATTAAATCAAAAAAGTGGTGAAGAAAAAGGAAAGATGATAGAACAAATCCTATCTATTTCGTTTGAACAATTGGCAGATTTATATCAAAAAGCAAAACAAATACCAGAATTAGAAAATGATAAAATTGAAAATATTCCTTATGTAGATGGACAAAAATTAAGTAAAGAAGAAAGAGAAAAGTATGAGGAAATAGGAATAGAAAAAATAAAAAATGGCCATTATGCAGTGGTAACCATGGCAGGAGGGCAACGGAACAAGATTAGGGCATCATGGACCAAAAGGAACGTTTTTAATGCCAGTAAAACCACAGCCAAAATATCTTTTTGAAATTATAACAGATACCTTAAAAAGAAATGATAAAAAATACGGTATTACCATTCCATGGTACATTATGACAAGTAGGGAAAATCATAGAGAAACAGTCCGATTCTTAGAAGAAAAGAATTATTTTGGGTATCCAAAGCAAAGTGTGAAATTTTTTACACAAGGAGAATTACCACTCATTAGTACAGAGGGAAAACTATTGTTAGATGAAAAGGGAAATATCAAAGAAGCATCAGATGGAAATGGTAGTATTTACAAAGCTATGCAGGAAAAAGGCATTTTGGAAGATATGAGAAACAAAAATATTGAGTGGGTATATATTTCTTCTGTAGATAATGTTTTACTACAATTAGTAGAACCAGTATTATTAGGTTTAACTATAGCACAAGGAAACGAAATTGGTTCTAAATCTATTGTAAAGAATTCACCAAAAGAGAGAGTGGGAGCTTTTTGCAAAAAGAATGGAAAACCTGCCGTGATTGAGTATTCTGAATTGCCAGAGGAAATGGCATATCAAACAGATGAAGCGGGGGAATTAGTATTTGGAGAATCACACATTATGTGTAATTTATATGCTTTATCTGCCCTAGAGAGAATAGCAAAAGAAAAGCTTCCTTATCATAAAGCATTAAAAAAGATATCCTATTACGAAAAGGGAAAAGAAGTACTACCAGAGCGAGAAAATGCCTATAAATTTGAAGCTTTTATTTTCGATGCATTTCAATATGTAGACAATATGACAATTTTAAGAGGAAAAAGAGAAGAAGATTTTGCACCAGTAAAAAATGCAGAAGGGATAGACAGTCCTAAAACGGCTGCACAGTTATATGAAAATTATTGGAAAATAAGAAAAGAAATATTTTAATAAAAAACACATAACTTTGGTAGAGATTTCTACTTAAAAAGTTATGTGTTTTTTTGTCAAAAGCTTACATTGCTTGGTCGCCAGGTAAGAAATAATCTACTACACCGTAAATTAAAGCACCTATAATGGCAGCCATCCATGAAATAGTATATCCTGCTACAAAATATTGCGTAACATATAAAACAATAGCAGAAAGTACAAAACCAACAAAGCCTTTTCCAAATGGACTAGCATGTAGACCTGTAAATTTTGAAATCAAATAATCTATTACGGAAAGAACAATAGCTGCTGCAGCAAGTGCCCAAATATTACTAATTTGAAATCCTGGTGTAAAGAAGGCTGTGATTCCAAGAACGATAGCAGCAGTAACTAATCTACCAATAATTTGCCAAACAGTACTAGTCCCTTTAGATTGACTACGTGCTTGATTATTTTCTGACATATAAAAAACCTCCTTAATTGAAATTTGCAATGTATTCTTATCAAACGAATAAATTGCACATTTTCATGGTTTTATAAGTTTAGTATTCTCTAAAAAATAATAATTATTCAAAAAAATGAATACTTATTATTTTTTTGTTTAAAATAACAGTAAAGGAGCGAAAAAATATGTTGTTAACATTTGTAAGAACCATATTTTTATACATAATTGTTTTGATAGTAATGCGTTTTATGGGAAAGCGAGAAATTGGTCAATTGCAACCTTTTGAACTTGCTATTTCTATTATGATTGCAGATTTAGCTACTATTCCTATGGCAGAACCAGGAATACCTATTACAAATGGAATAATTCCTATTCTGGGACTTCTAGTTATGCATTTATTTATTTCTGTTTTGAATTTAAAAAGCTTGAAAACAAGAGAGTTAATTTGTGGAAAACCAGCCATTTTAATTTATAGAGGAAAAATAATGGAAAAAACCATGAAAAAAGAGAGATTTACAATTAATGAATTAGAAGAGAGACTTAGAGGTAATAATGTGTTTAATATAGGAGATGTAGAATATGCAATATTGGAAACAAGTGGACAGGTATCTGTTATTCTAAAACCTGATAAAAGAACGACTATTCCTGAAGATTTTCAAATTATGCCAGAATATGAAGGAATCTCTTATGACTTAGTGGTAGATGGAAAAATAATGAAAGAAAATTTAAAAAAATTAGAGAAGAACTATCTTTGGCTTACAAAACAAGTAGAACCTTTTGGGATCAAGCCAGAAGAGGCGTTAATTGCTACAATAGATGGAAAAGGAAACTTTTTTTGCCAAGCCAAAAATAAGTAAAGAATAATAAGAGAGGGAGAAAATAAGAAGATGAAAAAAGAACTAATCATCTGCTCTTGTATAGTAATAGCCATTGTAATAGCAAATATCCTAACACAAGGATATACAAAAGAGGTAGTTGTTTATATGGACCAAGAGTTACAGAATTTAAAAGAAGAACTGCTAGAGGAAGTAGTAAACGAAGAAAAAGTAGCAGGCAAGATAACCAATATTAGAGAAGAATGGGAACAGAGTTATCAGAAATTAGCCTATTTTATAGAACATGATGAATTAGAAAAGGTAGAAACGGAACTAAGTTCTTTGCAAGCTAATATAGAAGTAAAAGAATATAAACAGGGAATTCCTGATTTACAAAAATGTATTTTTATACTAAACCATATTAAGGATAAATCTTCTCTGCAGATTAAAAATATTTTCTAAAAAATAAATGAACAATAATAAGATGATAGAACATCAAAATATTGTTCATGCAAACATTAGATAAGATCATCCATAGAGTAAAGTCCATTTGGTTTATTCTTTAAAAATTGAGCAGCCTTTAGGCTACCATCTGCAAAAACCTTACGAGAATAAGCTTTGTGTGTAATTTCGAAAGTTTCATTTTGACTTAAAAATTGTACAGTATGCTCACCTACAATATTTCCACCACGGATAGAAGAAAAACCAATTTCATTTTGAGAACGTTTTTCTGTTTTTTGCATACGGTCAAAATCGTAAGTATAACGATTTTGCAAAACTTTGTTAATACTATTTGCTAGCATAAGAGCAGTACCACTAGGAGCATCTATTTTACGATTATGATGTGTTTCTATAATTTCAATATCTGCACTATCTGCAAGTGCGAGACTTACCATTTTTAGTACCTTTGTCATTAAATGAATTTCAAAGGACATATTAGAGGATTGAAAAATAGGAATATCTTTTGCATAAGCATTAATTTGTTGTTGCTGTTCTTCAGAAAAACCAGTTGTGGCAATTACTACAGGAATATGATGAACTTTGGCAAATGGGAGCATAGAAAGTGTAGCAACAGGCACAGAAAAGTCAATTATTACATCAGGATATTCTGTTACTTTTGAAAAATTTGTATATACAGGGAAAGGAAAATTACCCGTATTCTCTTTATCAAAACCATTTAAAAGAATCATGTCTCCATATTCATTCATTTGGGAGATGACTTCTTGTCCCATTTTTCCATTACAACCATTAATAGAAATAGATAACATAAAAAACTCCTTTCTAAAATAAAAATATGGAGAATACCTTAAAGAAATTTAAAGTATTCTTGTATAATTAATTTAGTATTAAATTAATAAAAATGCACTAACGAAAATAGCAAATGTATTTGCTAAATGGCGTAAATCTTTTTGCATAAGTATTTCACGGTAATGAGAAAAAGATTCCGCAAGGGCACAATATTTATCCACAAAAGTAATTAAGAAAGATTCTTTATATTTAGGAAGTGGCAAAGTAACAGGCCACATATGTTTTAATATAATATCTTTTTCTTTATTAGTTAAGTCAAATAGGCGTGAAGCATTTTGAAAAGCAATTTTAGGATGCACAAAAGCATGCAGTCCATCTAGTTCTATATCTCTTTGTTTTTTACGCCAATCATATAAGAATAAATCATGAAGCATGCCAGCTCTAGCAAGTGCTTTATAATCTAAATTTAGTTTTTTACCAATTTTATAATTCAGAAAAGCTACATGCATGCAATGTTCATAAGTGCTAGTATCATAATGTTGTCTATATTGTTTCATTTTTAAAACAGTTTCATGCTCAGCAATATCAGCAATAATACTGTAGAATTCTGCCTGCAATTCTTGCTCTTTATTCTTTTTTAACATAGCATTATTTACCATAAGAAAAATATCTCCTTATTTAAAGTATTCCCTTTTATTGTACCATAATGCATGAAAAAAAGAAAGTGTGTTCATAAAATTTTAATCTTTTGAACTTTAAGGAACGTCCCTAAAGTTCAGCTAAGTTAGATAACTATTTAAAATTCTTCCATAACTTTTTGTAATTTTTCTTTTCCTTTATTACTCATTTCAATAAGAGGAAGACGAGGAATTCCAAAATCATAACCTTTCATGCAAAGAGCAGCTTTAACTGGAATAGGATTTACTTCACAAAATAGGGCATCTACTAAAGGTAAACATTTTAATTGTGCCTCTTTAGCTGCTTTTGTATTTCCATTAAGAAAATCCATTACCATTTGATGAGTAAATTTAGGTTCGATGTTAGAAAGAACAGAAATAACACCTAAACCACCAAGCGATAAAATAGGAATAATTTGATCATCATTTCCAGAGTAGATGGCTAAATCTTCTTTGCAAAGAGCAGCAATTTTAGCAACTTGAGAAATATTTCCAGAAGCTTCTTTTACGGCAACAATATTAGGAATTTTAGATAAAGCAAGGCAAGTTTCTGGAAGAATATTGACCCCAGTTCTACTAGGAACATTATATAGAATAATAGGAATAGAAACACTCTGTGCAATAGTAGAATAGTGTGCAATTAAGCCTTCTTGCGTTGTTTTATTATAATAAGGAGTTACTAGCAAAAGACCATCAGCCCCAACAGATTCCGCATATTGAGACATCTCTATAGCTTCCTTTGTATTATTGCCACCTGTTCCAGCAATAACAGGAATACGTTTTGCTACGGTATCGATGGCAAAATGAATAGTATCCTTCTTTTCCTGTTTTGTCATAGTAGAACTTTCACCAGTAGTACCACAAACAATAATGGCATCTGCACCTTCCTGAATTTGAAATTCCAACAATTTTTTAAATTCTTCAAAATTTACACCATCTTTTGTAAATGGAGTGGCGATGGCGGTACCACAACCTTTAAATAAAATTTTTTTCATATATTATTCCTTCCTTTCCTTTGTGAATATCTGTCAAAAAGGACTACCCTTTTGGCATGTGTTCACAGAAAAATTAATTTAGTTCTATAAGTTTTTCTACTATTTGAATAGCGTTGGAAGCGGCACCTTTTCGAATGTTATCTGCTACTACCCACAAGTTAATGCCAGAGTCTACGCTTTCATCTCTTCTTATTCTTCCTACAAATACTTCGTCATGTCCAGAAGTGTATATGGCAAGTGGATAATCCTCTGTTTGAGGACTATCTTCTATGATAATGCCAGGACTGTGTTCTAATTTGTTTTTTAATTCATCTAAGTCAAAGTTTTTTTCAAATTCTATGTTGATGGATTCACTATGTGCATTCATAACAGGAACACGTACAGTGGTTGCTGTTATTTTTAAATCTGGTCTTTTTAATATTTTTCTGGTTTCGTTTATCATTTTTTCTTCCTCTTTGGTATAACCATTTTCTAGAAATACATCAATATGTGGCAGACAGTTATTAAAAATAGGGTGAGCAAATTTTTGCAAGTAAGAGGTATCATCATCTTTTTCTAAATAATGTTTTAGTCCGTTTTGATAATCTGCAATCCCTTTTGCACCTGCACCAGAAACGGCTTGATAAGTAGAATAAACAATTCTTTTAATACGATAAGCATCCTCTAATGGCTTTAGAGCAACAACCGCTTGAATAGTAGAACAATTAGGGTTTGCTATAATACCATGGTGAGATTTTAGCTCTTCTGGATTAACCTCTGGTACTACCAAAGGCACTGTAGGATCCATACGAAAAGCATTGCTGTTATCTACTACAATACAACCTTTTTGACTGGCAATAGGAGAATACTTTTTAGAGGTTTCTCCACCAACGGAAAAGATAGCAAAATCAAATCCTTCGTCAAAAGAATGCTCTGTTAATTCTTGTACCACATACTCCTTTCCCATAAATATTACTTTTTTTCCAGCAGATTTAGAAGAAGCAAAAAGAACATA
>CALXAQ010000154.1 GCA_944386335.1 uncultured Clostridia bacterium
TTATATAAGATGTATAAAATATCTTTATAGAAATTGAGGAAATGCTTCGATAGCTCAGTTGGTAGAGCAAGGGACTGAAAATCCCTGTGTCAGTGGTTCGATTCCACTTCGAAGCACCAAACTATAATAGATATTAAAACAACATTTAGTGAGCTATAAAGTTTATTAAATGTTTTTTTTAGTTATATAGAACCTTAATTTTAAAGTATACAGTTAACAACTATAATAAATGGAGGAGGATTTATGGAACGAATATGTATAATTGGAGGAAGTGGAACTGGAAAAACAACACTTTCTAATAATTTAGGAAAAGAATTGAACTTACCTGTTTATCATATTGATGGAATACACCATTTAAAAAATTGGGAGATACGAGATGAAAATGAACGTGATAAAATAATTCTTGAAAAAGTAGCACAACCTAAATGGATTATAGATGGTACTTATCGCTCTACATTGCAACAACGTTTAGAAAAAGCTGATTGTGTTATATATTTAGACTATTCATCTCTAGCCCAAATAATTGGTGTATTAAAAAGATTCATAAAAAATCATGGTAAAGAAAAAGAAGAAATACCAGGATGTAAAGAACAGATGAGTTGGAAATTTTTTTGGTTTGTAGTTAAATGGAGAAAAAATAAGAGAGATGAAATTTTAGAAAAAATAAATAAAATTGATAGTAAGAAAGTTTATATTTTTCATAATAGAAAAAGACTCAATAGATGGTACGAAAATAAATTTGGTAAAAAAATGCTCCATCAATGAGGTAAAATAAATAGGATATTAACATTAGTAAAATCTAATACTTTATAGAAGATATAAAGTTATAAATGAATAGCAAAAAGATAAAGTAAATTATGAAAAAGCATATGAAAAAGAAAAAATATAAAATTTACTTTTTCTTCATAATTTCTTTACAAAATTTGCAAAGGAAAAACAAGAAACGGACACAAAAGGTGGATATAATAAAAACACAATAAAGAGAGGAGAGTGATAAAATAAGAAAAAACAAAAAAGAAAGGAAGGTTTTACACAAAAACAACAGACTATAATTCTAAGAATGCAGTTATATAAGATATTATAAATAGAGAAGAAAGGAAGTGCATGCCTATACGCAACTAATAAATAAGCAATTAATGTAAAAAATCATCCCCTTTGAAATAAATATAGATAGAAAGTATGAGTGAAATATCTCATACTTTTTTTCTGCAAAAACATCTATCTTTTTAAAGAAACATATGATAGAATAAAAGACAGTAAAATGTAATTACGTTTTATTTGCTATTAATACCTTAAGAGGTGAAGAAAATGATAAAATTTACAAAAATGCATGGGCTAGGGAATGACTATGTCTATATAAATTGCACAAAAACTGGGCAAAAAATAGAAAACGCGTCATCCTTAGCTCAATTTGTTAGTAATCGACATCTAGGAGTAGGCTCAGATGGATTAATACTTATTAAAGATAGTGACATTGCAGATTTTAAAATGCAGATGTTTAACTATGATGGTAGTGAAGCGGAAATGTGTGGAAATGGTATTCGTTGTGTACGGAAAATTTGTTTATGACAAAGGACTTACACAAAAAGAGAAGATTAGTGTAGAGACACTTTCTGGTGTAAAACAGCTAAGTCTTTATCCTGAAAATGGAAAAGTAAGTCGTGTAAAAGTAGACATGGGAGAGCCAATAATAGAGGCAAAAAAAATACCAGTAGTAGTTAAAGAATCACCAGTTATTGACTTAATACTTCCTATTTTAGATAAAAAATTTTCTTTTACTTGTATTTCTATGGGAAATCCACATGCGGTCACTTTTATAGAAAAAATAGATACTTTTCCAGTAGAAAAATATGGAAAAGTAGCAGAAATAGAAGAGCATTTCCCTAAAAAAGTAAATGTAGAATTTGCAGAGATAATAGATAGAAACACTATTAAAATGAGAGTATGGGAAAGAGGAACAGGAGAAACAATGGCATGTGGAACAGGAGCTTGTGCAACAGTGGTAGCAGGAATACTAAAAAAATACACAGAAAGAAAAGTAACAGTAAAACTATTAGGTGGTAATTTAGAAATTGAGTGGAATAAAGAAGATAATCATGTGTATATGACAGGACCAGCTACTACTGTATTTGAAGGAGAATTATGTGAATGAAA
The DNA here is from genome assembly GCA_944386335.1 of uncultured Clostridia bacterium. Classification (GTDB taxonomy): domain Bacteria; phylum Bacillota; class Clostridia; order TANB77; family CAG-508; genus UMGS1663. The sequence goes on from CALXAQ010000154.1 coordinate 2,155, forward strand.
AAGAAAGAGGAGGATAAAAGTAAATATGGTTAAAATTAATAAAAATTATTTAAAATTGCAAGAAAATTACCTTTTTTCTACTATTGCTAAAAAGGTATCGGATTTTCAAAAAATAAACCCAGATAAAAAGGTAATAAAATTAGGAATTGGCGATGTTACTCTACCAATTATTCCAGTAGTAGTAAAAGCTATGAAACAGGCAGTAGAGGAAATGGGAGAAAAAGAAACTTTTAAAGGATATGGACCAGAGCAAGGGTATGATTTTTTAAGAGAAAAAATTGTAGAATGGGATTATCAAAAAAGAGGAATTCCTATGGAAAAAGAAGAGATATTTGTCTCTGATGGTGCAAAATGTGACACAGGGAATTTTCAAGAATTATTAGATATTAACAATACAGTTGCTATTACAGATCCTGTATATCCTGTTTATTTAGATAGTAATGTAATGGCGGGAAGAACAGGCGGTTTTAATAGAGAAACACAAAAGTTTGATAGGGTAGTATATATGCCAGTAACAGAAAAAAATGGATTTGTTCCAGAACTTCCAAAAGAAAAAGTAGATTTGATTTATTTATGCTTGCCAAATAACCCAACAGGAACAGTACTTTCCAAAGAAAAATTAAAAAAGTGGGTAGATTATGCTAAGGAAAAAGAGGCTCTTATTTTATTTGATGCTGCTTATGAAGCCTTTATTACAGAAGAAAATATACCACATAGTATTTATGAAATAGAAGGTGCAAAAGAAGTAGCTATAGAGTTTAAAAGTTTTTCTAAAACAGCAGGCTTTACAGGAGTAAGGTGTGCTTATACAGTAGTACCAAAGGAAATTCAAATGGGAGGAGTATCTTTAAATACATTGTGGAATAGACGTCAATGTACAAAATTTAATGGAGTACCATATATTACACAAAGAGGAGCAGAAGCTATCTATACAGAGGAAGGACAAAAACAAATTAAGGAAAATATAGAGTATTATAGAGAGAATGCAAAAATTATTCGAGAAGGATTGGAAAAAGCAGGTTACACAGTATTTGGAGGAATAAATGCACCATATATTTGGTTAAAAGTTCCAGAACAACTTACTTCCTGGGAATTTTTTGATAAATTGTTGGAAGAAAAAAATATTGTGGGAACACCAGGTTCAGGCTTTGGACCAAGTGGAGAAGGTTACTTTAGATTAACTGCTTTTGGTAGTAGAGAAAGCACCATAGAAGCTATGCAAAGATTAAAATAAAAAATTCAGTAGTTAAAAAAGTATTGCAAACCTTAAAAACTTATGCTAAATTATAAATAATAAATTAAAAAATGTAAATTGATAATTTTTAGAGAAAGTCATTAGAAAACAAAGGAAAAATAGGAGGATAAATACCAATGAATGTAATACAAAAACTAAAAGATTATATGGTAAGAAAAAAAGAAAATAAACTCTTAATATCTGATGTAAATATTAATGTTATAGAGGGATTTTTTGATCAAATTAAAGACATCATTTGTATAACAGATTATGATGGGAAAATTGAATATATTAATAATGGTCAAGTATATAACAAATATAAAATGTTAAAAGAAGTTTTGTTATATGATCAGAATAATGAAATGGTCTATGAAGAGATTATTTCTAAGACGATTGATGAAGGAGAATTTATTGGAAATATCCAACTAAATAAAGAGGATACCAAAGTGGAGATTTATATTGCTTCTTATAATATGGTATCCAAAGGAAGAATATTTATTTATATTAAAGATTTAAATGAGTATTTTGAAAAAGAATTACAATTACAAAAAGAAATAGAAAAGAAGGACGAGTATCTACATACCAAAGACTTATTCATTGCTAATTTATCTCATGAAATCCGAACACCGATTAATATTATTGTAGGAATGCTATATTTTTTAAAATCAACAGAATTAGATGATAAACAAATTGAATATATTGGAAAGTTAGAACAAGCATCTAATTTATTATTAGAAATGGTAAATAATATTTTAGATTTATCTAAAGGGAAAGCAAATGTTATTACTAATAATAAAGTGAATTTTAACTTAAAAGCTTTTTTGGATAATTTGTATCATTTATTTGAAGGAAAAGCAAAAGAAAAAAATTTGCAATGGTATATGACCTGTGACTTTGATACAGATATTGATGTTTATGCAGATAAAACACGTATTGGGCAAGTTTTTTTAAATTTAATTAATAATGCGATCAAGTATACTAAGAAGGGTTATATAGAACTTCTTGGAAAAAAGATAGAAGAAAATACTTTTTCTTATAAACTACAATTTTGCGTAAAAGACACGGGAATTGGTATAAAAAGAGAAGATACCTTAAAAATTTTTGCAGAATTTGAGCAGGCAAATGAACCAACAGTAAAAGAACAAGAAGGAAGCGGAATGGGACTTGCTATTACCAAAAAGATTATTGAAAATATGGATGGGAAAATTTGGGTAGAAAGTAATGTAGACTTAGGAAGTAAATTTTATTTCAATATTATTGTAGATAAAAGCACAGTACAAACACGAGAAAAAGAAGAAATACCAACAGAGAAAGAAATAAATGAACAAAAAACGAGAGAATTGTTAGAAGAAAGTATGGCCCTTTTCCATGATACTCCGAAGAAAGAAAAGATAGAAAGCACTGTTACAGAGCAAGGTGATTTAAGTAATAGAAAAATTTTAGTAGTAGAAGATAACGAAATTAATCAAGAAATTACAAAAAAAATCATTGAAGAAATGGGAATTGTTTGTGAGACAGCAATGGATGGAACAGAATGCTTAAAGAGAATAGAAGAAGTAGGAAAAGAATACTATTCTTTAATACTTATGGATATTCACATGCCAAAACATAATGGATATGAAATTTCACGTATTTTAAAGAACAATATGGGATTAAAAATTCCAATTGTTGCATTAACAGCTACAAATATTACACATGAGGTAGTAGAGGAAAATAGAGAATATATTTCTTCTTATATCCAAAAACCAATTATGCCGTTAGAATTTAAGAAGAAGATTGGAGAATTATTACAAAATGAGAGAAAATCAGAAAGCGAATTATCTTTTATCGATTCTTATAATGAGCTAATGGAACGTTTAGGAAATAGTGAAGAAATGCTAAAAAAACTATTGAATATTTTCTATAACACTTATGTCAATATTAATAAAGATGTAGCAAATCTAAAAGATAGTGACGAAAAATATATCTATATACATTCTTTAAAAGGTGCAATGGGAAATTTGGGATGCCATGCTGTATTTCAAAGATTAGGTGAAATAGAGGCACGAATTAAAAATGGTACAGAGAAAAAAGAATTAGAAGACTTTTTAACAGATTTTCAATATATGTTAAAAGAATTAAGAGAATCATCCTATATTAAACAAGGAATGAAAAAAATATTAATTATTAGTTCAAGTCAAGAAAAACAAGAAGAACAGAAAAAACAGCTTTATCCTTATTTTGAAGTAATTACCACACAAAAAGAAAGTGATGTTTATCTTCTTTTGGATACTTATCGTGTGGATGCAATTTTGGTTTATGAATTGGAAAATTTAGAACAAGAGATTGCATTAGTAAAAGAACTAAAAAATAATGATAAATATAAAGATATACCGCTATTATTAATTAACGAAGAGAAAAATCCAACTTTAAAAGCAAAAGCCTTAGAAATTAATATAGATGAATATATAGAAACAGAATTTGAAGTAGATAGTATGAAATGGCATATTGATAATGCTATTCAAAAGAAACATGATGAGATAAAATTAAAAAAGGATTTAAAAAAATCGAATAATGAAATTGAGAATGTATATGATTTCTTATATAGTAGTTTGGTACATTTAACAGCATATAAGAGTAAAGAAACAGGTAGCCATTTATTACGTACTAAGGAATATATGAAACGAATGCTGAGTGAGTATGAAAACTTTTATCATGAAGGACAATTTATAGAAGAAAAAACAAGGGAAGATATTGCTATTGCGGCTACTTTACATGATATTGGAAAGGTTGGTATACCAGACAATATTTTAAATAAGCCAGGAAGATTAACAGACGAAGAATATGAGGTGATTAAGCAACATGTTGTTATTGGAAGAGATACATTAGAAGGAACTTATGGAAATAAATTATCCAATAATGTCTTACAGTATGCAAAAGATATTGTATATCATCATCATGAAAAATTTGATGGTACAGGATATCCAGAAGGTTTAAAAAATGATGAAATTACTACTATTTGTAAGATAATGGCAGTCATTGATGTATATGATGCTTTAGTAAATGACCGTGTATATAAAAAAGCAATGCCTTATGAAGAAGCAGAAAAGTATATTATTGAACAAAGTGGAAAAACATTTGATCCAAAAGTAATTAATATTTTCCGTATTGTGAAAGAAGATTTAAGAAGAATTAATGAAGAAAATCAAGATGGATAGCAGAACTTTTGCAAAAAGTGTTGATTTTTCAGTATAATAATGGTAAAATAAATACGTTATAAAACTACCTTATACTTAGTTTCAAGAAAACACACACCTTACTTGTAACTCAGTTTAAGGCAAATAAAAAAGAGGAGGTGCTAGAAGTTATGACAAAAGAAAGAAAACAAGAAATCATTGCTACTTATAGAAGAGATGAAAAAGATACTGGTTCACCAGAGGTTCAAATTGCTCTTTTAACTGAAAGAATTAATGAATTAACAGAACACTTAAAAGTACACAAAAAAGATAATCATTCTAGAAGAGGACTTCTAAAAATGGTTGGTGCAAGAAGAAACTTACTAAAATACTTAAGTGATAATGATGTACAAAGATATAGAGACATTGTTGAAAAATTAGGATTAAGAAAATAAGAAAAGCATAAGGACGTTTTGCTATAAAACAGTAAAACGTCCGCTTTTGCAAGTAAGAGAAAAAGGTGTGAAAAATAATAAAATAAATCCTTCTATATTAGGATAGTAGCTTGTATGATGCTCTGCTTAGCTTAAAGAAGACGGCAAAGTAACATAGAGGTTACGACTAATAAGGAGGATAGAAAGAGAAGGAGAGATTTTATGTTTAAAACATATAGTACAGAACTTGCAGGTAGAAAGTTAACCATAGAAACAGGTAAAATTGCAGAACTTGCAAATGGTAGTGTAGTAGTAAAATATGGAGATACGGTTGTTATGGTAAATGTAACAGCCTCTAAAGAGCCACGTGATGGAATAGATTTCTTTCCATTATCTGTGGATTATGAAGAAAAATTATATGCAGTAGGAAAAATTCCTGGAAGCTTTACAAAAAGGGAAGGAAAACCGGCAGATAAAGCTATTTTAACATCCAGAGCTATCGATAGGCCATTAAGACCTTTATTTCCAAAAGATTTTAGAAATGATGTATGTGTGGTAGCTACAGTTTTATCTGTAGAACAAGATAATAGTCCAGAGGTATGTGCTATGATTGGTGCATCTTGTGCCCTTTCAATTTCAGATATTCCTTTTGGAGGACCAACTGCAGCAGTAAATGTTGGCTATGTAGATGGACAAATTGTCATTAATCCAACAGTTGTGCAGAGAGAAAAATCAAGACTTACGCTAACAGTAGCTGCTACTCAAGAGAAAATTACTATGATTGAAGCTGGCGCGGATGAAATACCAAACGATACTATGTTAGAGGCAATTAAACAAGCTCATGTAGAAATCAAAAAAATATGTACTTTTATATCACAAATTAAAGAAGATATTGGAAAACCAAAAATGGAATATAAATCCTTTGCAGTAAATCCAGAGGTATACCAAGAAATAGAAGATAACTTTAAAGAGAGAATGTACCAAGATGTACAAGCTACAGATAAAGAAGTAAGAGATAGTAATATGGATAAAATCGCAGAAGATATTACCAATTATTTTGTGGAAAAGTATGGCGAAGAAAAAACAGAAGAAGTAAAACAAGATATTGCAGACAGTATTCATGACTTAGAGAAAAAATGCGTAAGAGAAATGATTTTAGTAGAGCATAAAAGACCAGATGGTAGAAAGATAGATGAAATAAGACCATTATCCTGTGAAGTAGGATTACTTCCAAGAACACACGGAAGTGCTTTATTTACAAGAGGACAAACACAAGTAATGTCTATAGTAACCTTAGGAATGAAAAGTGAAGAGCAGATGTTAGATGGTGTGGATGAAGAAGAAAGTAAACGCTATATGCATCAATATAACTTTCCTTCTTATTCTGTAGGAGAAGCAAGACCTTCTAGAGGTCCAGGAAGAAGAGAAATTGGTCATGGAGCTTTAGCAGAAAAGGCATTAGTACCAGTTATTCCTTCCGAAGAAGAATTTCCATATGCTATTCGTGTTGTATCAGAAGTATTATCCTCTAATGGTTCTACTTCACAAGCAAGCATTTGTGGAAGTACTCTTGCTTTAATGGATGCAGGAGTTCCTATTAAAAAGCCAGTAGCAGGTATTTCTACAGGGCTTGTAACAGATAAAGAAGATCCATCTCGCTATGTAATGCTTACAGATATCCAGGGAATTGAAGATTTCTTTGGAGATATGGACTTTAAAGTAGGAGGAACAAAAGATGGAATTACTGCTATACAAGTAGACATTAAAATAGATGGACTAACATATGATATAATAGAGCAAGCTTTTGAAAGAACCAAAATAGCAAGAGATTATATCTTAGATAATGTTATGCTACCAGTTATTAGTAAACCTAGAGAAGATATCTCTCCATACGCACCAAGAATTATTACCACAAAGATTGCAGTAGACAAAATTAAGGATGTTATTGGACCTGGTGGAAAAATGATTAATAAAATAATTGACGCAACAGGAGTAAAAATTGACATAGAAGAAAATGGAGAAGTTTGCATCTATACAATGGAACCAGAAAAAGGAAAACAAGCATTAAAAATGATTGAAGATATTGCTAGAGAAATAGAAGTAGATGGTATTTACGATGGTGTTGTTACAAAGATTACAAACTTTGGAGCATTTGTTGACTTAGGCGGAGGAAAAGAAGGGCTTCTTCATATTTCTAAAATTTCTAGTAAAAGAGTAGATAAAGTAGAAGATGTCCTAAGTGTTGGTGATGAGGTAACTGTAAAAGTAATAGAAATAGATCATCAAGGAAGAATTAATCTAAGTATGAGAGCATTAGAAGCAAATCATAAAGAAAATGAAGAAGAAGAATAAAACAACTATTCTGAAAATAAATTTATTAGCACATAATAGAGCTTCCTTAAGAATTTATGAAATAAGTTGCAAAAAATAGAGAATAATAGTATAATATTTCTGGTATCTAAATAAAAATAATAAGGAGAAATAAAATGGAATATTTATATATCATACAGCAAGCTTTGGTGTGGCTTGTTACTGTATTTTGGTTATATCAATTAATTGTTAGTGTATGTTCTTTAATTAAATTAAAAGATAAACCCATGATAGAGGAAAAAGAGAATCGATTTATGGCAATTATACCTGCTCATAACGAAGCAGCTGTTGTAGGAAATTTAATAGAAAGTTTAAAGAGACAAAATTATCCTAAAGAATTGTATGATATTTACGTAATTGCAGATAATTGTACAGATAATACGGCAGAAATAGCAAGGAATGCAGGTGCAATCGTTTACGAAAGATTTGATGAAACAAAGAAAACTAAAGGTTTTGCTATGCAATGGTTTTTAGATCAAAAAATTAAAGAAAATGCTCCTTATGATGCTTTTTGTGTATTTGATGCGGATAATATTGTAGATGTTAATTTCTTAAAGGCAATGAATAAAAAGTTATGCCAAGGAGAAGATGTGGTACAAGGATATAGAGATATTAAAAATCCAACAGATAGTTGGATTACAGCAGGGTATGCTATTTTCTATTGGACAATGAACCGTTTTTATCATTTAGCTAGATATAATTTGGGTTTATCACCATTAATTAATGGAACAGGTTTTATGGTAAAATTTGATGTAGTAAAGCCAGAAGGATGGAATACAAAAACATTAACAGAAGATATAGAATTCTCTTTAAAACGAATTATTGCAGGAAAAAAATTAGGTTGGGCAACAGATGCTATTGTATATGATGAGCAACCAGTAGGTTTTAAACAATCATGGTCGCAAAGATCGAGATGGACAGTAGGTCATATTCAATGTATGAAAGAGTATACAGGACTTTTAGCAGAAGCGGTAAAAGAGAAAAAGACGTTAATGAATTTTGATGGACTGTTATATATTTTAGGAAGTATTCCTATGTTTGTTATTACAATTATATTATTATTATTAAATATAGTAATGTATTTTGGAGAAGGAATGACAGCAGCAGAACTAGGAATTAACTGCTTAAGATATTTAGTACCAACCTTTATTTTACCAATTTTTACGGCAATATTAATTATGTTATTAGATAAAAAACCAATTATACCAATGTTAAAGGGATTACTATTTTATCCTATCTTCTTAGGATCATGGCTATTAATTAACTTTAAATGCCTATTTGTAAGAAATACAAAGTGGGAAAAGATTGAACACGTTAGAGATATTAAAATTAATGAAGTTAGTTAAAAAAGGACGAAAAGCACAAGTATAGTGTTTTTCGTCTAATGTTTTTTCTAATTATGAAGTCATAGCACAATTTAAAACTTTTTAGTACTAACTATTGTGAAATTTTTTTGTGTGTGATATAAATGAGAAAAATGAAATACAATAGAAAAAAGAGAGGGATAAAAATGGAGAAAAATAAGAGCAAATGCTTGCATATTATCATTATTATATTAGGAATCATATGGGTATCTATTCCAGTATTTCATGCTAATTTATGGTTTGATGAATCCTATTCTGTAGGAATGGCGAATCATACTTTTAGTGAAATTTGGAATATTGGAGGACATGATGTTCATCCAGTGCTTTATTATTGGATATTACATATTATTCAGTTGTTATTTGGTAATCAAATTATACTATACCGTATTTTTTCTGCTATTTGTGTGGCTATATTAGGAATTTTAGGATATACACATATTAGAAAAGATTTTGGGGATAAAACAGGTATGTTTTTCTCTTTCCTTGTTTTCTTTTTCCCAATCAATTTAGTTTATGCGGGAGAACTTAGAATGTATACACTTGCCATGTTATTAGTTACTTTAATGGCAATCTATGCTTATCGCATTTATAAAAGAAAAGAAGAAAAAAATATTAAAAATTGGATATTGTTTGCTATTTTTAGTTTAGCATCTGCCTATAGTCATTATTATGCATTAGTGGCTGCTGGCATCATTAACCTTTTGTTATTCATTAGTTTTGTAGTAGAAGAAAAAAAAAAAAAGCAATTTACCTATAGTTTGAAAGCCTTTATTTTATCAGCAGTAATACAAATAGCATGTTATCTTCCATGGATTATGTATTTATTATTACAAGTATCTCAAGTTTCTAATGGATTTTGGATTGGTATTAGTTTTCCTGGAACGATTATAGAATTCTTCACTTTCCAATTTACAGGAAACTTAGGGGATACTACTTATGTAAGCAATATATTAGCTGGCATATTTGGTATCATCATATGTGTTTATATGATTTATCTATATGTAAAAAGGAAAAAGGAAAATAAAGAAAACAGTGACGAAAATAAGAAAAAAGAAAGCAATCTAGCACTTTTGGCAATAAGCGTTTATGGTTTAGTAATTTTAGCTGTTTGCCTTGCTTCTCTCATTATTTGGAGACCAGTTATTTACGCAAGATATATGTTATGTGTAACAGGACTATTTTTATTTTTCCTTGCTGACACTATGGCAAAAATGGGAAACCAAAAATGGAATATGCTAATTAGCACTTTATGTATCGCAATATCTATTGTGATTATGATAAATTTAGTACAAAACAATTATGATGCCAGCAACCAAGAACCATTAAATTACATAAAAGAAAATATACAAGAAGGCGATGTGATATTAAATGGTAATGAAGGAAGTGGTTTTGTAATCGGAGCAAATTATCCTGAACATACCCATTATTTTTGGGACCAAGCAAATTGGAATGTAGAAGAAGCCTATAGGGCATTTGGTACAGATATGCATACCGTGTACAATCTAGATGATTTTAAAAATTTTACAGGAAGAGTATGGATTATTAATGCAAATAATTATGCTATTTGTGATTATGTCCTAGAAAACTTTGAAAATGCAGAACTGTTAGAGAAGAAAGAATTTAAAACAAAATATAAAAATTTCGAATATACATTTGCATTAGTGAACTTTAGGGACGTTCCTTAAAGTTCAAAAAATAAAAAAGAGGTGTTAAAAAGAAAGATTTTTAATATCTCTT